>BJFV01000038.1 GCA_014190055.1 Actinomycetes bacterium | reverse complement strand
GATGTAGTCGACGTAGTGCTCGAGCTAGTGGTCGAACTCGAACTTGTTGTGCTTGATGAACTGCTAGTCGTACTCGAAGAACTGCTAGTCGTCGAGGTTGATGCTGGTGTTGTTGTCGAGGTGCTCGAGCTAGTAGTCGATGTTGTAGTTGAAACTATTGTTGTTGACGTAGTTGTTGAGCTTGACGAGCTAGTCGAGCTAGTCGAAGTTGTCGATGAATCGTCATCGAGGCGAATGACGCGATCGAGTTCAACTATTAGAACGTCGCGGTCAGATTTGAGACGGCGAACATCGGCTGCGTCAAGTTCGGCAACAAAGCCGTTCGCTGACCCACCATAAACGTCGCTAATCGAATTGCCAAGACGTGCTTCTTTAGAAATTTTTGTTTGAAGATCTGCGTTCTCGGCCAATAAAACGATGTAGTCACCAACTGGCGCATCAGCACCGGCAATTGGTGTTGGTAAGAACTGCAAACCCAAGATTGCAGACATCGCAATCGACAGCCATCGGCGCCGCTTTTTGAATGTGAGCCGCAAAGAATCGGGCTTAAAAGTATTTTTCACTCACTTTCAACCTATCTATTGGGTGTAACGCCGAAAGGTGAATAATCGGTGAAAGTTGACTAATTTACTCGGGATTCAGATATCCTTGCCCGCAGGCAATTAGCGAAGTAAAACCCCCAGAAAATCAACAACAAGGAGTACCAAAAATGTCTATCCGACTTGGCGACACAGCCCCCGACTTTGTGGCCGAAACAACCCAAGGCACAATCAATTTTCACGAATGGCTCGGCGACTCATGGGGTGTGCTGTTCAGTCATCCAAAAGATTTCACTCCGGTCTGCACCACCGAATTGGGTTATGTTGCTCGTATCAAACCAGAGTTCGATAAACGCAACGTCAAAGTCATTGGTCTTTCGGTTGACTCAGTCGATTCACACAACAAGTGGGAGTCTGACATTGCTGAAACCCAAGGCACACCAGTCAATTTTCCGATGATTGGTGACCCTGATCGCAAAGTAAGCAATCTTTACGACATGATTCACCCAAACGCCAATGACACTCTGACTGTTCGCAGCGTTTTTGTGGTTGGGCCAGACAAAAAAGTGAAACTTTCAATCACCTACCCCGCATCGACCGGTCGTAATTTTGATGAAATTTTGCGTGTTATTGACTCGCTGCAACTGACCGCAAAACACAAAGTTGCAACACCAGCAAACTGGAAAAACGGAGACGATGTGATCATCGGTGGCGCAGTCTCAGACGAAGACGCAAAAAAATTATTTCCACAAGGATGGAAAACAGTCAAGAGTTATCTGAGAGTTCTTCCACAGCCAAAGTAAGGGTTCGCACCACGGCATAGAATTAGTCGCCGTGAACCAAACAACTCAAGTGACTCAGAAAATAGATTTAGCGAATGTTGCGGCACGCGCCGAGTCTGCCTCAAAAATTTATGGCAGTGGCGAGAGCGAGGTTCGTGCGCTCGACAATGTAAGTGTCAGTTTTGAACGTGGCAAATTCAGCGCAATTATGGGCCCAAGTGGCTCGGGTAAGTCAACGCTGATGCACTGCATTGCAGGTCTTGACGCGTTGACATCTGGCAGCGTCTACATCGGTGAAACTGATTTATCAAAGCTGAGCGATAAAGAAATTACAAAACTACGTCGCGAAAAAGTTGGGTTCATCTTTCAGAGTTTCAATCTGATTCCGACACTCAATGCGTATGAAAACATCACACTCCCACTCTCCCTTGGCAAGTCAAAGGGCGACAAGGCGTGGATTCAACAGGTCATTGACACGATTTCGCTAAACGATCGACTTGATCACCGCCCCAGCGAACTTTCTGGTGGCCAGCAACAACGCGTTGCAGTGGCGCGCGCACTTGCGACTCGACCTGAAATCATTTTTGCAGATGAGCCAACGGGCAATCTCGATTCAAAATCAGGCGGCGACATTCTAAAATTCATGCGTCGTGCAGTTACCGACTTAAAACAAACAATCGTCATGGTCACGCACGATGCAGTTTCGGCCAGTTACGCCGACAGAATCGTGTTTCTCAGTGACGGACATGTTGCTGGCGAGATGACTGATCCGACACCCGAAAAGGTTCTCGACTTTCTAAAACACTTGGGCGAGTAACTACTTAAATGTTTCGACTTTCGCTCAAAATGACAATTGCCCGCAAAGGGCGGCTCTTTTTAACTTCGCTGGCGATTATTCTCGGCACCTCTTTTTTGTCGGGAACGACGATTTTTTCAGACACGATCAATAGCACTTTTGATCGACTGTTCACCGATGTGTTTCGCGATGTCGATGCCTATGTTCGGTCTACCGACTCTGTCGACACTGGTTTTGGCGAACAGCGCGCGCCATCGCCTGTCGCCGTGCTCGACACCATTTTGAAAGTTAAAGGTGTAAGTGCAGCAGTTGGCGACATGCAGAGTTACGCCCGAGTTATCGCCAAAGACGGAAAACCGATCGGCCAAGATCAAGGTCCACCAACATTCGGTGGCATCGCATCAGAAAGTAGTGCCGGATTATGGAATGTCGAAGATGGTCGCTTGCCAGTCGGTGCAAAAGAAATGATGCTCGACCGCGAGACGGCAGAAAAAGGCAAATATGAAATCGGTGACTCGGTTCGAGTTACTGCACTTTCAGGCACGCGTCAGTTCACCCTCGTTGGCATCGCCAATTACGGCGATATCTCCTCTCCGGGTGGCGCAACTTTTGCGCTCTTTGATCAACCAACCGCTTCAGAATTTTTGCTCAAGCCTGGTTTTGTTGATGCGATCTTGATTCAAGGTGACGGCACACTCAGCGACGAAGAATTAGCAAAAACAATTAACGCTGCATTGCCGGTGGATGCGAAACTTGAAACTCTCACAGGTGCCGAAATAACCGAAGAAACAACCAGCCAGATAAAAACCGTTTTGGGTTTTTTCACTGCGTTTCTCACTGCGTTTTCATTTATCGCCCTCGGTATCGGTTGCTTTGTGATCTACAACGTTTTCTCGATAACCGCGGCACAGCGTCAGCGCGAAAGCGCATTGCTTCGCGCAATCGGTGCAAGCCGACGCCAAGTGACAGTTTCGCTGCTAGTTGAGGCGCTGATTGTTGGTGTGCTTGGTTCGGTCATCGGTTTTGTCGCTGGCATCGGTCTTTCACGTGCACTTAGTGCTTTGCTTAACGCAATTGGTCTCGAAATTCCGACCAAAGGCTTGACAATAAATTCAAATGCAATTACTCAAACAGTTTTGATCGGCACTGTAATTACAGTTCTCTCGGCAATATTGCCTGCGCTCCGCTCAGGCCGTGTGCCACCACTGGCGGCAATGCGCGATACCGCTCTCGATACCGTTCAAAAGCTCACTCGTCGAATCGCGATCGGGCTCGTGTTGATAGCTGCCGGTGCAGTTGGACTCTTTGCCTCAATGAACGGCGCAGATGTCGCGATCTTGGGTCTGGGTGTACTCGGCGTTTTTGCCGGTGTTCTTGTAATTGGTCCCGCGCTTTCAAAGCCAGTTGCGATGTTGCTCGGCAAGCCCGTTTCGGCTCTGCGTGGTGTGACAGGTTCGATGTCGCAACAAAATGCTGCACGTAACCCCAAGCGCACTGCAAGAACCGCAGCGCCAGTCTTGATTGGTGTTGCGCTGGTTACCGCGTTTACGGCACTTGCTGCGAGCATTAAAAACGAAATTCGCGAATCAATCGGCAGTTCATTTCGTGGTGATTATGCGCTCAGTGTTAACAGTCGAGGTTTTGGTGGCATACCGACCAGCGTTACCGATCAACTGACGCAACTTGCCGAAGTTGATCAAGCCACCGGCGTCGGTTTTATCGCCGCCAAAGTTGGCGATGAGTCACCTTTTGTTTTGGTGTTTAATCCAAAAACTGCCGATGGTCTTTATGACCTGTCAATGGTTGAAGGCACACAAAAAGGTTTGACCAAAAATGAAATTCTGGTTGAGGCCGATAAGGCGCTCAACAAAAATTTGACGATCGGCTCAAAAGTTAGTGTCACTCTCGTCGACGGGCGATCAACGCAACTAACTGTTGCCGGCACATATACCGATGCGTATGGAAACTATGCAATTAGCCGAGAACTTTTTGAAGGATCAGCAACGCCGCTTTTCGACAGTTTCGTGTACATCAAAACTGCCGAAGGTGTCAGCGATGAAAATGCACGTACTGCGATATCTGCGGTGAGTCAAGACCTCGGCATTGGCACGCTTGAAAGTCGCGACGAATACATCGACACACAAGCAGCACAAGTCGATCAATTTCTAGCGTTGATTTATGGGTTGCTGTTCTTGTCTGTGATTATCGCCATCGTCGGCATCATCATCACGCTGTTGCTTTCTGTTTTCGAGCGCCGACGCGAGATCGGCTTACTGCGTGCTGTCGGTATGACACGTTCGCAAGTTCGCACAATGGTTCGTTGGGAGAGCGTCATCACGTCGTTGTTTGGCGCCGTAACTGGCGTCGTGCTCGGCATTTTGACCGGCATCGTGATCGTCGTATCCCTAAACGACTCGGGCTTCAGCGCATTTACTTTGCCAATCGGCAACACGATCTTCATCTTGGTTGGAGCATTCATAATCGGTGTGATTGCTGCCGTGTTTCCGGCATGGCGCGCGACTCGAACTGAAATTATTTCGGCAATCGCCTCAGCCTAATTTTCGCGCGTGCTCTAGTTCTGAAAGATATATAAATTCTGCTGGGTGCACACCTGGCGGTGTGTCGTGCTCGGTCACATACCGACTTGAACTTGTGCCAGCGTGGCGAATTTGGCAGTCAGCACACCAGTAGAGCACTCGATTTGCTTCACCATGATGCGTAACACGCACTTGACCCGTGCAACGCTCACATTCTTTGCCGTGGCGACCGTATACGGCGAGAGTTCGATCGTGAGACAAGTGCCGAGATTGCAACATCTCGGCAGCAATCGACACAAGTTCGCGACATTCATCGCGATTGAGCGAACTAACTTTTGCCCACGGGTGTAGTTCGCATGTCCAAAGCAACTCGCATCGAAATACATTGCCGATGCCACGCATGACTCGCTGATCTAGCAAAACTTCAGCAATCGTCGCATCGGCATCTTGATATTCGACCATCAGATCAACACAAAGATCTAGATCGGTTTTAGGGTCAGACAAGTCGGGGCCGTTTCGCCCAAGCAGCGGATGCCGACGTGGATCAAAATCGTGATGTGTCTCAACTTCTGACGGGTCAAAACATGCCGCAATCAGATTTTCAACTTGAATCAATACTTTTGCAGAACCACGTTTTTTTCTTTGCCAATCTGCAATATGAAAAACTCTCCAAGACCCACGCAAACTCATTTTTGTTCTGAGCACTAGTCCATCATCAAAAACGATTTCAATTTCGCGACCAAAAGCTCGAACCTCTTCGATCACACTTCCGGTTTTCAAACTAAGAACAACATCTTCGGCAATCGTTGCCGCCTTTACATCTTTACCAATCAACGCAATTCGCAGTGACGCTGCTTGTCGCTGCGTCGAAGTCAAGATTGCAGAAATCACGGTAAGACTCCAACCGATGCGAGTGCAAGACGCACGAGACGATCGTGTCCGCCTGTCATCTCGAGTCGCATTTCTGAACTGATCGCCTGCTCAGGTGTGTACCAGCCAAGGTCGAGTGCCTGTTGTGATGGTTGACAGTCACCAGAAACAGGAACAACAAACGCAAGACTGACTGCATGATGTCGCGGATCATGAAATCCACTGATATTTGGATCGGTGAAATATTCAACGACTGTGAATGGCGCAGGCTCTGGCGGAATTTTCGGCAGAGCCATTGGTCCTAGATCTTTTTCAAGGTGGCGCAGAAGGGCGTCTCGAATTCTTTCGTTAAGTAGAACGCGGCCCGAGACAACGGTGCGTGAAATAGAACCATCTGGCGCTTGACGCAAAAGCATGCCAACGTGCGTAACAACGCCAAGTTCGTTGACTCGCACCGGAACCGCGTCGACATAAACAAGTGGAACTTGTCCCCGCACTTGTTCAAGCTGGTCATTGTCTAACCAGTTGGTTCTCGTGTCGGTAATTTCGCCCAAATCTTTGCTCCAAAAAATTTAAAGTCTTCAATATTGTTTCAGATAGCGAGAAGATTTAGTGGCATCATGCAGCGGAAAGTAAACACAACTCAAAATCCACTTATCTGGTGGGCTGTCACAGTCGCCCGAAAATTGGATGCTAAAAGCTAGCGAATCGGAAAATACCGCTCTGCAACACCTTTGCGACGGAAAACGATCTGCCATAGTTGAAGCGAACGCGACCGAAATCCTGCGGCTGAGCCCATCAGGTAGAAATGCCACATTCGACGAAATCGCTCGTCATAATTTTTGAGCTCTGACCAATATCTGTTCAGATTCGAACTCCATGACATCAGAGTTCGGTCGTAGTCTGGCCCAAAATTGTGGACGTCTTCAATCACCCAATTTGGCTCAATCGATTTAGAGATCTGGGCCAGAGACGGTAATACCCCGCCAGGAAATATGTAGCGGTCAAAAAATGGATCGGTGTGATGTTTGGAAATCAAAGAGCCAATGGTGTGATGCAGCATCATGCCGTTCTCGTTCAAGAGCTCATCACATTTTGCGAAAAACTGCTGCAAATTTTTTGGTCCGACATGTTCCATCATCCCAATAGAAACAATCCTGTCGAACTTTCCCGAAAGATCTCGATAATCAAGTCGCTTAATTTCAATGGGTAGGTCACGGCAGCGCTTGTTGGCGATTGCCACTTGTTCTTCGGCTGGCGATACTCCGAGACCCGTCACACCATAACGAGATGCTGCAAATTCTAAAAATCCACCCCAACCACACCCAATGTCCAAAATTTTCATTCCAGGTTCAAGTTTCAACTTCTGACACACCAAGTCGAGTTTGGCTTCTTGCGCAGAATCTAAATCGTTGGCTTCTTGCCAATACCCGCAGCTGTAGATCATGCGTTTATCGAGCATTTTTTCATACAAATCATTGCCAATGTTGTAATGATGTCGAGCATTTTGAATTGCTCGCTTACGCGTTTGGTTGTTGACCAAGGTCGATCGAATAGCATGCATTGCAATCTTCGGTCTAAGCGGTATTGCCTTAGCCGCGTCAACCGAAATCAAGCGAGTAAGCATCTCATCAAGTGCGTCGCACTCGAACCAACCGTCTATATATGCTTCGCCCAAACCGAGTTGTCTTTGGGCAACGACTCTGTCCCAAATGCGCTGATCTTTGACACGCAGAGAATGAGCAGCCGGTGAATCAATTGGAACACCAGCTTTGCTTAATAATTCGCTACAAATTCTCTTTGCCGCTTGCGACACATTTTTATTATGCCGATTTCACCAATTTCCAGCAACATATTTTGTCTCCAAAAATGCCAGCAAGCCATCATGGGCTCCTTCGCGGCCAAGGCCAGACTGCTTAACGCCACCAAAAGGTGCGGCGGGGTCAGAAACTAGTCCGCGGTTCAAACCAACCATTCCAGACTCGAGCGACTCGGCGACTCGCATGCCCCGACCCAAATCTCGGGTGTAAACATATGAAACAAGACCATGTTCGACATTGTTGGCGTGAGACAAAATATCGTCGCTGTCTTTGAATTTGACTAAAGGTGCAACTGGCCCAAAAATTTCGGTTCGCAAAATTGGTGCATCAAATGAAACATCTGTGAGCACCGTTGGGAAATAACCGAATGAACCATCAGTTGCGGCAGTGCCACCACAGGCAACTTTTGCACCGAAAGCTTTTGCTTCGTCCACCAATTTGGCGACTTGTTGCTGCTGTGACTTTGAAACAAGTGGACCAACAGTTGTCTTTGCATCAAGTCCATCGCCCAAGACGAGTGCGCTCATGCGTGCTGTTAGTGCATCGGCGAAAGCGTCATAAATTTTTTCATGCACAAAGAATCTGTTGGCTGCCGTGCAAGCCGCACCGCCGTTACGCATTTTTGCCAACATCGCTCCATCGATAGCAGCGGAAAGATCGGCGTCATCAAAAACAATAAATGGTGCGTTGCCGCCAAGCTCCATGGTGCAGTTGATTACATTTTCGGCGGCTTGAGCTAGTAGTAACGAACCAACTGGCGTTGAACCCGTGAACGAAAGTTTGCGCACTCGATCTGACTTCAACATTGCGCTAACTGCTGGCCCTGACGGGCTTGGTACAACGACATTTACCACTCCGTCTGGCACACCTGCTCGTTGCATGATTTCAGCGATTGCTAAAGCAGTCAACGGCGTTTCGCTGGCTGGCTTCAAAACAACAGTGCAGCCTGCTGCCAGTGCTGGCCCGATTTTGCGAGTTGCCATCGCCGCAGGAAAATTCCATGGGGTCGCCAAAAGTGCAACTCCGACTGGCTGCCGTGAAACCATCAACCAGTTGGCACCACTCGGTGCGCGGCGATAGTCGCCATCGATGCGCACTGCTTCTTCGCTAAACCACCTAAAGAACTCGGCTGCATACGCAACTTCGGCGCGGGCGTCACTCAAAACTTTGCCGTTCTCGAGAGTTATCAATCGCGCCAGAGATTCTTGTTCGGCGATCATAATTTCAAAACTCTTGCGCAAAATCTCGGCACGCACTCGAGGTGCCGTTGCTTTCCATGAGTTGAACGCACTTTGTGCAGCGTCAACAGCCGACAAACAATCGTCGGGCGTCGCACTCGAAACTTCGGCCAATATCGAACCGTCGACAGGGTTCGTCACAGCCACTTTTGAATTATGAACGACCCACTTACCCGCAATTAAAGAATCAAGCGGCTGTGATGCATTAATTTTTGACGATTTGTTTTCCATAC
>BJFV01000037.1:3942-8927 GCA_014190055.1 Actinomycetes bacterium | reverse complement strand
ATCACGTTTGAGCGGAAGACCATCTTCGAGCACAACCATCGAGCCCACATAATCGGTGCCTTGCAAATGCGCCATGTCATAACACTCGATACGAAGAGGCGCCTCAGGTAAACCAAGTAAATCTTGCAACTCACTCAATGCGCGCGACCGCGCCGTATGGTCTGCCGCACGACGGAGACGGTGGCGATTTAATTCTTGTTTCGCATTCAGTGTTACTAATTCGTGTAACTCACGCTTGTCACCCCTATGAGGCACTCGAATCTCGACTTTGGTGCTCTTGGTCTGTGTCAGCCACTGCTCTAATAATTCTTTACGGTCTGGTTCGATCGGTAACACCACGATCTTTGGCAGACCCAAAATTGGAGCATCGTCATAAAGTCGTTCAATCACGAGTGCTGCCAGACCCGCACTGGTCACGTCTTCAACTTTGTCGACGATAAAACCTTTGCGCCCGACGACTCGACCTTTACGTACATAAAAAATCTGAACCGCAGCCTCAAATTCGTCTTCGGCAATGCCAATTATGTCGAGATCTTCATCACGCTCTCCGACCATTTGCTGGCGCTCGAGAGCAAGTTTGATCGCTTCAAGTTGATCTCGATACTTCGCCGCGCGCTCAAAGTCTTGCGCACGAGAACTTTCGCCCATTTGCTCTTCGAGGCGCGACACAACAGTTTCACTTTCACCGTCCATTACTTGTAAAAAATCGCTAACTAAATTGCCATAAGTTTCAGCCGTCACCGAACCAACGCATGGGCCTGAGCACTTTTCAATATGAAATAGCAAACATGGTCTTCCGAGTCTTTCGTGCTGTTTAAAAGTTGCCGATGAGCATGTTCGAATCGGAAACGTCTTTAATAGCAAGTCGAGAGTCTCGTGAATCGCCCACGGGTGTGGATATGGACCGAAATATTTTGTACCTTTGCGCTTGCGACCTCGCATCACCATCGCACGCGGCCATTGCTCATCTATCGTGACAGCCAAAAATGGATAACTCTTATCATCGCGAAGACGGATATTAAATCGCGGCGAATATCGGTTAATCAAACTGTGTTCAAGAATCAGTGCTTCTACTTCATTGCGCACTTCTATCCATTCGACGCTGCGAGCCGCTTCGACCATGTTGCTTGTTCGCGGATGCAGACTGTCGGCCTTGGCGAAATAACTGTTTATTCGGGCGCGCAGATTGTTGGCCTTGCCAACGTAAATTACTCGACCTGCTCCGTCCTTAAATTGATACGAACCTGGTGTCTCAGGTATTACACCCGATGGGCGTTGCATGATCGAAAACTATTTCTTTGCAATCTTTTTAGGCTTCACGGTCTTCGACTCATTCAAGATTGGTAATAAATATCGACCCGTATGTGACCCTTTCACTTTCGCTACATCCTCCGGCGACCCTTCGGCAACAACCAAGCCTCCCCCGCTGCCACCTTCGGGACCAAGATCAATCACCCAATCGGCAGATTTAATGACGTCCAAATTGTGCTCAATTACTAAGACTGTGTTGCCTGAATCGACCAATCTCGCTAGAACAATCAACAATCGACGAACATCTTCGAAGTGCAAGCCAGTCGTCGGCTCATCGAGCAGATAGATCGTGCGTCCCGTACTTCGCTTTGAAAGTTCGCTTGCAAGCTTCACGCGCTGCGCCTCGCCACCTGAAAGAGTTGGGGCCGACTGGCCAAGTCGAACATACGCCAAACCAACATCGACAAAAGTTTGCATATGACGGGCGATTCGCGGCTGATTCGCAAAGAATTCAACAGCATCGCCGATCGGCATATCTAAAATCTCTGCGATATTTTTTCCCTTGAAGGTGATGTCCAGGGTGTCTCGGTTATATCGAGCACCTTTGCAAACTTCACAGGGCACGTAAACATCTGGCAAGAAGTGCATTTCAATTTTGATAGTTCCGTCACCAGAACACGCCTCGCATCGACCACCTGGCACGTTAAAACTGAAACGACCCGGCTGATATCCGCGAACTTTCGCCTCTGGCGTCGACGCGAACAGTTTTCGAATGTCGTCAAAGACACCTGTATAGGTTGCTGGGTTTGAACGTGGAGTGCGACCAATTGGTGATTGGTCCATGTCAATCACTTTGTCAAGGTGCATAACACCATCAACACCTGTGTGCCTACCTGGCGCGTCTTTTGATTTGTAGATCTTTTGCATCAGTGAAGGCAACAAGATGTCACGAATCAGCGTGCTTTTGCCACTGCCTGAAACGCCGGTTACTGCAACGAAACATCCGAGCGGTATTTTCACGTTCAAGTTTTTTAAATTGTGTTCGCGGGCACCGCGAATTGTCAGAAAGTCTTTACCTGGTTTACGGCGCATTGCAGGCACATCAACACTTCGTTCACCCGAAAGATATTGGCCTGTGATTGAATCTTTGACTTTGAGCACACCCTTGACCGGACCGCTGTATACGACCTGCCCGCCGTGTTCGCCCGCCCCTGGGCCAATGTCTACTAGCCAGTCGCTTGACCTGATCGTGTCTTCATCGTGCTCGACGACGATCACAGTGTTGCCGAGATCACGCAATCTCTGCAACGTTTCAATCAACCGATGATTGTCTCGCTGATGCAAACCAATACTTGGCTCGTCTAATACATAGAGCGTGCCGACAAGTCCTGAGCCGATCTGGCTTGCCAAACGAATTCGCTGAGCTTCTCCACCCGCGAGAGTGCCGGCGGCTCGAGAAAGTGTCAGATAATCAAGACCGACATCTAACAAAAATCCAAGTCGAGCATTGATTTCTTTTGTGATTCGTTCGGCGATCATCGAATCACGATCTGAAAGTTCAAGATCTGCGAGAAACTTCGCCGATTCACCAATCGACAAGTCGCAAACCTCTGAGATGTGTTTTCCTTCAACCAAAACAGCCAAGGATTCTGGTTTCAGTCGAGCACCTTTGCACGATGGGCACGGCACTTCACGCATATAACTCTCAAATTGTTCGCGAGCGTTATCGCTCTCGGCACTTTCATGTCGCCGCTTAATCCACGGAATTACACCCTCATACGAAGTGCTGTATTCACGAGTGCGACCATAACGATTGCGGTATTTAACCATCAT
Source organism: Actinomycetes bacterium (assembly GCA_014190055.1). Taxonomy (GTDB): domain Bacteria; phylum Actinomycetota; class Acidimicrobiia; order Acidimicrobiales; family Ilumatobacteraceae; genus BACL27. Next base: position 5,843 of record BJFV01000037.1, on the reverse strand, counting down.
GTTGTCATCAACACCAGTCATTACTATCTTCTGTGCTTTTGGTGAGAGCTTCGACCACTTCTTGTCGAGATCAATGTCAAATCTGTCGGCAACAGCCTCAAGCATTCGCGTGAAATATTGCGTGTGAGCAGATCGCCACGGCGCAATTGCACCTTCATTAATACTCAGGTTTGGGTCGGGCACAACGAGTTCGACATCAACCTCATATTTCGTGCCGAGACCCAAGCAGTTTGCGCACGCGCCGAAAGGCGAATTGAACGAAAAGTTTCTCGGCGCTAATTCTTCGTAACTATCACCGCACTTTGGGCAGGCCAAGTGTTGACTGAAAGTGATCGGCTCTCCACCATCGACAATCTCAATCTCGGCCACACCGTTTGCCAAGCGCAATGCGGTTTCAAGCGAGTCGGTTAGTCGGCGCGTAATGCCGTCGCGGCGAACCAAGCGGTCAACAACAATGTCGATCTGATGCTGTTCATATTTCGCCAATCTTGTTGGCTTTTTAAGAAACTCGCTGATCTCAACCACTTCGCCGTCAACTCGTGCACGAGAAAAGCCCTGCGATGCGAGTTCTTGCAACAAAGTGTCATACTCGCCTTTTCTGCCGCGAACTACCGGCGCCAAAATCTGAAAGCGAGTGCCCTCATCGAACTTCATGATTCGGTCAACAATCTGTTGAGGGGTCTGCCGCGAAAGTCGCGTCATGTCACGCGAGCAATGCTGAACTCCGATGCGTGCATACAAAAGACGTAAATAGTCGTAGACCTCAGTAATCGTGCCAACTGTTGATCGCGGATTGCGAGAAGATGACTTTTGATCGATTGAAATCGCTGGCGACAAGCCGTCAATCAAATCAACATCAGGCTTGTCCATTTGTCCCAAAAATTGACGCGCATAAGAGCTAAGCGACTCGACATAGCGACGTTGACCTTCGGCGTAAATAGTGTCGAAGGCCAGGCTCGATTTACCTGAACCAGAGAGCCCAGTCAACACGATTAACTTGTCCCGAGGTAGCTCGACACTTATGTTCTTTAGATTGTGCTCACGAGCACCACGCACAACTATCTGATTAGCCATCACAGGCAGGCTACAAAGTGTTAGTGGGCATCTCGTAACTCGCGCTTGAGTTCTTTAATTTCGTCCCTGAGACGTGCGGCATACTCAAATTTCAGTTCTTCGGCTGCCAAATTCATCTCTTCTTCAAGGGTCATTATTAGACGTGCCAGTTCGCTTTCTGGAAGGGCTCGAAGCTCGCGAACAACCTTGTCGCGTTCGTGGTCTTTTCGTTTTCCCTTGCCGGGCATTGGTGCGGTGTTGCTCGGTCGCAATACCGACAAGATGTCGCCAATCGCCTTGCGCACAGTTTGCGGATCGATACCGTGTTTTAAGTTGTAGGCGATCTGCAGTTGCCGGCGCCGTGCAGTCTCAGAAATCGCATACTCCATTGCATCTGTTCGGTTGTCGGCATACATAATTACCTGACCGTCGACGTTTCGAGCCGCGCGTCCGATCATCTGAATCAGCGAAGTCTGACTACGCAGGAATCCCTGCTTGTCGGCATCCAGAATTGCCACAAGTGAAACCTCAGGTAGGTCAAGACCTTCGCGCAATAGATTGATGCCAACCAAGACGTCAAATTCACCCAATCGCAGCGCTCTCAATATCTCTATTCGCTCAATGGTGTCGATATTCGAATGCAGATATCTGACACGAAGACCTTGTTCGATTAGATATTCAGACAAATCTTCAGACATCTTTTTTGTCAAGGTAGTCACGAGAGTTCGGTCACCTTGCGCGGTCTTTAACTTAATCATTTCAATCAAGTCATCGATCTGACCTTTAGTTGGTCTAACGATGACTTCTGGGTCGATTAGGCCCGTCGGACGAACGATCTGTTCAACAAC
>BJFV01000037.1:0-3074 GCA_014190055.1 Actinomycetes bacterium | reverse complement strand
TTGATCGATGAATCTTTTTCAATAAATGTGTCGCTCGACGCGATATACGCCTCAGGCTGGTAGTAGTCGTAATAACTAACGAAGTATTCAACTCTGTTGTTTGGAAAAAATTCTCGCATCTCTTGGGCTAACTGTGCCGCGAGAGATTTATTCGGTGCCAAGATCAATGTCGGTCGTTGTACCTGCTCGATCGTCCATGCGATCGTTGCTGATTTACCTGAGCCTGTAATGCCCAACAATGTTTGAAATCGGTCACCGCGATTAACGCCGGCGGCGAGCTTTGCAATCGCCTCGGGTTGATCACCTGCTGGCTTAAACGGAGATTCAACAACAAATTTGCGGTCGATCATTTCAGCGATTTGATCCACGACCATGCAAGATCAACTTTTCGCGATAACTCATCGCGATCTCCCGAGTTATCAATGACATGGTTTGCTATCGCAAGACGTTGCTCGCGTGTCGCCTGTTTAGCGATTCGAGCTCGAGCATCGTCGGCATTCATGTTTCGTTGCTCAACTAAACGCTTGACTGCCAGTTCACCATCAAGATCGACAACGAGTACGCCATCGAGTCCTTCGCGTGGATTTTCGACAAGCAACGGAATATCAAGAACGACTACCTTGTCTGTGCTGCGAAAGCTTTCGACTCTTTCGTTCATAACACGACGAACAATCGGATGAATCATTTGATTAAGGGTCTTCAACAATGATTCATCGGTAAAAACTTTTTTGGCAATTGCTGCACGGTCCAAAGCACGGTCTGCGCCAACCACCTCCGGGCCGAACAGCTCAACCATCTTTTCGTAAACTTCAGCGCCAGGTTGTTGCAATTCGCGCACGATTAAATCGGCATCGATCACCTCGGCTCCACGAGCTGTCAGTAGACGGGCGACCTCAGATTTACCCGAACCAATGCCACCGGTTAGTCCAATGAGAATCATCAGATACTCACCGTATCTAAAACTGAATTTTTAATCAGCCAGCGCTTGGTTCTTCAGTTGTCTTAGTTGTATCTGCAGGCGCAGCATTTGGATCAAAGAACTCGGCCCATGCTGACTCTCGCGTTGAATCATCACCGCTGACCCAGTTGCCCTGATCGTCGGTCTGGAACTGACCGCGATATTCTTCGGCAAGTTCTCCGCCTTCAGCGGCTTGCTTGATTGACAAACTAATTCGACGACGAGCAAGGTCAAGATCAATAATCTTCACCCAAAGCTCTTCACCTGGTGTTACAACCTGCTCAGGGGCCTCAACATGATGCGTCGACATTTCTGAGATATGAACAAGACCTTCAATACCGTCGCCAACCTGCACGAATCCACCGAATGGCACAAGTTTTGTAACTCGACCGTAAACCAACTGACCAACTTGGTGACTTGATGCAAACTCTTGCCACGGATCTTGCTGCGTTGCTTTCAACGAAAGTGAAATTCGATCACGTTCACGATCAATTTCAAGCACTTTGACCGAGACTTCATCGCCAATCTTGACGACTGCGCCCGGATTGTCGACGTGCTTCCATGAAAGTTCAGAAACATGGATCAATCCGTCCATGCCACCGAGATCAACAAACGCTCCGAATGCAACGACGCTCGAGATTCGACCCGTGCGAACTTCGCCCACCGCGATGTTTTCGAGGAAATCTGTCTGTGTACCCTTTTGACTCTCCTCAAGCAATGCACGACGCGAAAGCACGACGTTGTTGCGTTGACGATCAAGTTCAAGAATTTTTGCAGTGATTCGCTGACCGAGATACGGCGCAAGATCGCGCACGCGACGCAATTCAACAAGCGATGCTGGCAAAAAGCCGCGCAAACCGATATCAACGATCAAGCCGCCCTTGACTGCTTCGATGACGAGGCCTTCAACTGTGCCATCAGCATTTTTGATTGCTTCGATGTCGCCCCAAGCACGCTCATATTGCGCGCGCTTCTTTGAAAGCAACAGACGGCCTTCTTTGTCTTCGAGTGTGAGAATAAGGGTTTCGATCTTGTCGCCCAATTTGACGATCGTATTTGGGTCTGCATCGTGGCGAATCGAAAGTTCACGATTCAAAATGACGCCTTCGGTCTTGTAACCGATTTCGACTAAAACTTCATCGCGGGTGATGCGCACGACGGTGCCGGTGACTAGCTTTCCTTCTTTGAGCTCGACAATCGTTTCGTTGATCGAGTCTGCGAACGAAACATCTCGTTCTGTAACTTTGCGCGGGGTGTAATTGCCTTCTGCGTCGAATGTTCCCATTTCTGGGCTCGACATCATTTGAGTTGTTGACACTGTTATTACTTTCGGTGGATAGGAGAGGTGGATAGGACGCTTCAGCCTATCTGCGACGGTGGTTTTCGGGCCGGAAAATCAGGCTTTCGCCGACGCCCAACTGTCACCCCAAGCCAGGTTTACTTCGAGAGGCACCGCCAATTTGGCTGCCTTCATCATTGAATCTCGCACCAGCGCCTCAACTCTTTCGTGCTCAGACCTAACTGCTTCAACGATTACCTCATCGTGGACTTGCAAAACCAATCGCGACTCGAAACCGCCTTCTTCTAGCGCCTGATCGAGCCGAACAATTGCAACCTTGAAAATATCGGCTGCCAAGCCTTGAATGCCCGAGTTCATTGCTTGTCGCTCGCCTATCTGCCGAATTCGGAAATTGGGATTTTGTAATTCAGGAATAGATCGTCTGCGACCAAACAAAGTTTCTGTGTAACCACGCTTGCGCGCTTCTTCAACTGTCTCATCCATATATTTCTTGACTCGTGGAAACGCAGCAAAGTAGGCGTCCAGAATTTCGCTCGCTTCACTTACGCCAATTGCAAGTCTTTGTGCAAGGCCATAGGCCTCCATGCCATATGCCAAGCCATACGAAATCATTTTCGCTTTAGATCGTTGATCGCTTGTCACTTTGTCGGTCGCAACTCCAAACACATTTGCAGCCGTGACGTTATGAATGTCGATGTTTTTATTGAACGCATCAATCAATCCGGGGTCGTTAGCGAGATGCGCGATACACCGCAATTCGATTTGGTTGTAGTCGGCTACTAAAAAGTCGCAACCCTTGCGGGGAACGAATGCAGT
>BJFV01000036.1 GCA_014190055.1 Actinomycetes bacterium | reverse complement strand
GTTCACGCCAGTTGGCATAACTTTTAAGGGCGGAGGTTTTTACAAAACCGATAGCGCCACTTCGGGCAAGACTGCGACGTCGGGCACTTCGGCAAGTTCAGCAACTGGCGGCTCGACTTCGGGTTCAACCAGCGACACGACAACTAACAAGACGAGTGAGTCATCGAGTTCGAGCGGCTCAGATTCGAGCGCAAGCACGACAACTGCGGCGCCTGCCACAAAAACCGAAACCAAATCGGCGCCCGCGAAGTAACGCCGCACGCGATACGCGGCTGCCACTAATTTGCAGCCGGCACACATGGCGCATAGTCATGAAGGCAAAACTTCTCGAGTCTTGGTACTCACTTTGTCGCGACGCCGCACGACAGCGAATTGTGATTATCTCGCTTTCAGTGTTCTGCGGTCTCGTCTACTTCGTTTCAGCCATGTCATTTAACGACGAAAAACTGGCGCCTGCCGCACTGCAAAGCACCAGTCGCTATGAAATACCAAATGGGTTTCGCGCCGTAGCAATGCAAAGTGCCGGGCCGTTGCCAATTTTGCAAAGCGGCAACCGTGTTGATGTGATCATCGACTCAGCAATTGTGCTCGAACAAGTTTTAGTTATCGACATCGCCGAGCAATCTGGCCGACAAGCGACAATCGTTTTAGCCGTGCCAGTTGAAAACTCAGCGATGATCGCCAACGCTGCCGCACTCGGCGTGGTCAGCCTCGTGCTTGTTGGTTGAAAAATTTATAGCGAGCGGGTCGGCTCGTGGGAAGCACCACCCACGGGCCGACTAGCTATTTGTTAGCGAAAGTTTGTGGCGACAAGCAGCAAGATTGCTGCGCCAAACACGACTCGATAAACGACATACGGCGAAAAACTCTTGGTACGCACGAGCCGAATCATCGACCACATTGCAACCCAACCAGAAATGCCAGCGCTAACGATGCCGACCAGCATCGGCACAGCCAGACCTTCAGGTATGCCATCGCGCCAAAGTTGCGCGAGTTTAAACACAACAGCACCACCGATAATCGGCACGCTCATCAAAAATGAAAGTCGGGCTGCTGCATCACGCGAATAGCCACTCAATCGCGCCGCGGTGATCGTGATGCCCGAGCGTGAAGTGCCTGGGTTCAGCGCTAAAACCTGCGCCGTACCAATAATTAATGCATCGCGCAGCGAAAGATTTGTGACATCGCGTGAACTCTGTGCCGCTGTTGCTCGCCTATCGGCCCACACGAGCAACACGCCAAAAACAATCAAACTGATCGCAATCAAATTTGGTGTGCCAAGTTTCTCTGTTATTGAATCTTCAAAAATTATGCCAACTACACCAGCAGGTATTGCAGAGGCAACCAAGAACCAAGCTTGTTTGCCAATCACTGGTGATGCGCTCTGTCGTCGAAATGCAACTTGCAAACCTGAGCGAAGATAAACAACAAGCTCGCGCCGCAAATAGATAAAGACAGCCACGAGAGTTCCGAGATGCAACGCCGTGTCAAATGCCTTGGCAGTTGCCTGTGAGTCATAGTCATTCCACTTAAATAGCCACGGAACAATTTCTAAGTGTCCGCTCGACGAAATCGGTAGAAATTCGGTTAGACCTTGCACAATGCCAAGCACGATGGCGTGCAAAATTGACATGCTGGTTATGAACCGCTCATCATTACATCGCTGATGACCAAAGAAAGACCAACTGCACGCATCGGCAACCAGTCAATGTCGTTGCCAAGGTCAACAATATTGAGCAGCATTTTTTGCAGCGTTGACGCAATTGTAAATTCACGAATCGGCGCGCCGAGAGTGCCGTTTTTAATTACGATGCCAGACGCGCCAGTTGAAAAGTCGCCCGAGATCGTGTTCACACCGCTGTGCATGCCAGAAACATCTTGAATCAAAACGCCGTCGTCGATTGCAGAAATCAACTCGGCCTGTGTTTTGTTGCCTGGTTGAACTTGCATCGCCAAACACCCGACGCCCGGCCCGCCCATGAAACCACCACGGGTTGCATTGCCCGTGCTCTTGGTGTTCATGCGACGAGCGCTATAACTCGAGTGCACAAATTTTTTGAGTACGCCGTTTTCGATCAAGATATTTCGTCGCGCTGCCAAACCTTCGCCGTCAATGTCTGTCGCGGTATATGCCAACGGATTAGTTGGGTCATCGACCAAAGTAAATCGCGGATCCGCAACTTGTTCGTTCAATCGATCGCGAAACAAACTGCGGCCTTTCGCCAAGTTTTCACCGTTTAAGGCGCTCGACAAAATGCTGACAAATTGCGAAGTTACGTATGGGTCTAAAACAATCGTCACGCTCTTGCTTGCAGGCTTGGTTGCGCCGAGCAATCGAGTTGCACGATCTGCGGCTTCGCGTGCTGCTTTATTGAGGTCGAATTCTTTTGGCGAGTCGCCAACCGAAAAACCAAAACCCGTCTGCGCTTCGTCGCCATCATCGGCCAAAGTCGCCACCGAGACATAACACGAGTTGCCACGACCACTTTCACGAATGCCTGTCGTTGTTGAGACTGCAGTTTCTGCCCAGCCATCTTCATAATTCGATTGTTCAGAGCGCACGCGTGCATCAGCGGCAAGCGTGAGTTTTTCTAACTCTTTGGTGATTTCAATTTTTTTGTCAGTTGGGTAATTGGCGAGTTCTTCGTCCCAAAACTTTTGCGGTATTTGCGCCACACCATCTGGCTCGGCAAGACCAGCCCACTGATCGACGGTGCCGAACTGAATGTTGTCGCGCGCCTCTGCGAGAACTTCGGCGATCGCCGACGGTTCGAGCGTGCCTGCATAAGCAAAGCCAGTGCGCCCATCTTTGATAATTCGAATGCCAACGCCTTCGCTTTGCGCCGAAACAAAGTGTTCGAGTTCGCCTTCGTAGACGCGCACCGAAGTTTCGCCGCCACGCGAAACATACGCCTCAATCTGTTCGCCTGGTTTGGCTTGTTCAACTACCGAGTCTGCGAGAGATTGCAACTCTGGCACACCAACACTCATGCCGCGGTGCCACCAATTGTTAGCGATCGCACACGCAATGTTGGTTGACCATCACCTACTGGCACACCTTGGCCATCTTTGCCACAAGTGCCAGGGTTGCCCATCGCAAAGTCGTTGCCAAGCAAGTCGATATCTTTCAAAACTTCTGGACCGTTGCCGATCAAGTTGCCTTCGCGCAACGGCTCGGTGATCTCGCCGTTCTCGATCAAGTAAGCCTCGGTCATACCGAAAACAAAGTCGCCGCTTGCTGTGTCGACTTGACCGCCACCGAGTTTGGCGATGTAGACACCATGCTTGGTGTCGCGAATAATGTCATCAGGTTCTTCTTTGCCGTTGAGCACAAAAGTGTTTGTCATTCGCACCATCGGCAAGTGTTGATAACTCTGGCGTCGACCGTTGCCACTTTGCGCGCGACCCTCTTTGCGCGCACGCAGGTAGTCCCACATATAGTCGGTGAGCACGCCATCTTTGATCAAAGTATTACGTTGCGATGGATGCCCTTCGTCGTCGATACCGATCGCGCCCCACTCTGCAGTCATCGTGCCATCGTCAACGAGTGTGACAAGAGGTGATGCAACAAGTTCGCCCATCTTGCCGCGATAAACACTCGCACTTTTGCCAACGAGGTCGGCTTCAAGACCGTGACCACACGCTTCGTGAAACAAAACACCGCCACTGCCACGTTTGATAACAACTGGCATCGCACCCGATGGTGCTGGGCGAGCAGAAAGTTTTGTCACAGCCTGCTTTGCCGCACGAATCGCCAACTCTTCGACATCGTTTTCGTCGAACATTTCAAAACCAATCGTGTGGCCAAGCGAGTCGTAGCCAGTTTGCATACCGCCATCGCCGGTTGCGACAACGCTGACGCGCAGAAGTGTGCGAACTTGTTCGTCGGCGCTGAGAACACCGTTGCTATTGGCGATCAAAATTCGCTTGCGTGAATCTCCGTAACCTGCCGAGACCTGCACAATCGCAGCATTCACTGCTCGCGCCGCTGCATCTACGCGTTTGAGAAGTTCGACTTTGCGCGACTTTTCGACTGCGTCGGGTGAAAGTTTGATTGTGTTAACCGAATGGCGCAACACATCACCGAGTTGCACTTTATGCACGCCTCCGCCGCCCTGTTTTGCGGCAAGTGCCGCGGCTTCAGCAGCAGCCAACAAACCACGCTCTGACAAATCTGAAGTATGAGCAAAACCAGTTGTCTCACCAGAAACAACACGAATGCCCGCGCCGCGATCGCGACCCGAGGTGACTTGCTCAACTTTGCCGTCATCGAGGCCTGCCGACGTCGAGCGTTTGTCCTCTATATAGATCTCAGAAAACTCGGCACCCGTGCTTCGACCTTTGGCCAATACCCGCTCTAAAACATCAGGCGCTACAAGTGGTTCAACAGTTTGAGTTTTTGACATGCACATAGCCTAGGCGTCTGGCGTCTCAGGGCGCCGTGCCGTAAGTCGTAATCTTTTACTGTGAATAAAGTTAGGCGTCGCCCCACATTGCCTATCGACTTCGAACATCGCATGATCTGGTGGAAAGAAGTTCTAATTTTTGGCATTTTCTATTCGGTTTACACGCTGATTCGCAATCAGTTTGGCTCGACACTCGTCGAAGGTCTTTCGGTGCCGAATCACGCGTTCACAAATGCGATTCGAGTTATCCGATTCGAGCGTTGGATCGGCCTGTATCACGAAGAAACTTTGCAAGATTGGGTCTTGCCGCACGTTTGGCTGATCAAAACGATGAACGTGTTTTACGGCACTGCGCATTTTTTTGTCACGCTCGGAGTTTTCATCGCGTTGTACAAACTTCGACCAAGTGTTTTTGGTCAATGGAGAAACACACTCGCCGTTATGACTGCGCTCGCAATCATCGGCTTCTCACTCTTCCCGTTGATGCCGCCAAGATTGCTCGACGCACCATGCCCCGACGAGGGCTACGGCGCTGCATGCATCGAAAGCGAATATCGAAACTTTAACGGCGCCGAAAATTTTGGCTTTGTCGACACAATCAAGGAATACGGCGGACCGTGGGCGTTCGATAGCGGTGCGGGCAGCAAGTTTTCTAATCAATATGCCGCGATGCCATCGCTTCACATTGGTTGGGCAACTTGGTGCGCTTTTGCGTTGTGGCCGATTGCTCGCAAAATCTGGATGCGTCTTGCGCTTTTGATCTACCCCGCAATCACGCTTTTTTGTATCGTCGTGACGGGCAATCATTTTTGGATCGACGGCGTCGGCGGAATTCTCGCCTACGTTGTGGCATATTTCATTGGCACCGAATTCCATTACTGGAATCATCGGCGACTCGTAACCAAACTCACTAAGAACCATCCCAGCGCACGGGGCTAGCGTTGTAGGCGCTATGGCGCTTTCAGACATTCGCCAACCGAGCGATCTCGCGAAGTTGAGCTACGAACAACTCGCAGAGTTATCTGGCGAAATTCGTGACTTCATCGTCGACTCGGTTGCAAAAAATAGTGGCCACCTTGGCTCAAACCTTGGTGCGGTCGAACTGACGCTGGCACTTCACAGAGTTTTCGAGTCGCCACGCGATGCGATTTTGTGGGACACGGGCCATCAGGCGTACGTGCACAAAATTGTCACTGGTCGTCGCGGTGGTTTCGCCAATTTGCGCCAAGCCGGCGGTATCTCTGGCTACCCGAGCCGCGAAGAAAGCATTCACGACTTCATTGAAAACAGTCACGCCTCAACAGTTTTGAGTTACGCATACGGATTAGCAGTTGCGCGCGATCAAAATTCGAATCCTGATCACCGCCATATCGTCGCCGTTATTGGCGATGGGTCACTGACTGGTGGCATGGCATACGAGGCATTGAACAATCTCGGACACTCAAAGCGTCGCGTAATTATCGTGCTCAACGACAACGGTCGCTCTTATGCACCGACGATTTCAAATGTGACGAGCCCGAAGACTTCGAACACTGCGCCAAGCGCTCTCGACGAAACAGGTGAGTTGGCACGCCCACAAGACAAACTCACAAAGATGCTCTCGCGAGCACTCACAGACATAAGACTCAACCCCGTTTATGTTCGTCGTCAACGCAAACTTGAAAAGTTTTTGTATGAGTTGCCACTCGTCGGCCCGCAAGCCGAGCGCGGCATCGAAGCTTTCAAAGCCGGCATTCGCGAATATTTGCAACCAACTGCATTTTTCGAAGCACTTGGCGTGCGCTATATCGGCCCAATCGACGGCCACAATCAAGAAGCACTCGAATATGCATTGCGCTCAGCGGCGCAACGCGTCGAAGAAGGCCCGCTTGTCATTCACGTGATCACCCAAAAAGGTCGTGGCTACCCACCTGCCGAAGACGACGACGAAAAAAATCTCCACGACGCCCCAGTGTTTGACCCCGTCACTGGTCCACCAAAGTCAGTGCCAACCGGTTACACGCAAGCATTCGCAGATTCGATTATCAAAATCGCCGAACAAGATTCACGAATCATGGCGATCACCGCGGCGATGCCCGGACCAACCGGATTGTTGCCGTTTCAGGCGCGGTTTCCAGAACGATTCATCGATGTCGGCATTGCCGAGCAACATGCAGTTACTGCGGCGGCTGGCATGGCGATGGGTGGCTTGCGACCAGTTGTTGCTTTGTATTCGACTTTCTTAAATCGCGCATGGGATCAAATTGTTTACGACGTCGCACTTCACCGCCTGCCAGTTGTGTTTTGCCTTGATCGTGCCGGCATCACAGGTGACGATGGTCCGAGTCATAACGGCATTTTCGATATGGCGCTGTTGTCAAAAGTGCCGGGCATGCGTTTGCTCGCACCGTCGAGCGCACAAGATCTTGCACAGATGCTTGAAGACGCGATTTCACTCGCCGACTCGGGGCCAGTTGCAATTCGATATCCGAAAGGTTTGGCGCGCTCAGTTGGCGAGCGCGAAGTCGGCTCGGGCTTGCACGCACGCAAATTGCGCAACTCTTCGGTGCCCAATGTTTGCGTTTTAGCGATCGGCAAAATGGTTGCTGCTGCTGAGAGTGCAGTTGATGCGCTTGCCAGTCGCGGCATTGAGATAACTCTTTACGACGTGCGCAGTTGTGTGCCCGCTGACGAATTGATGATTGCCGATGCGGCTCGACACTGCGTCGTCGTAACTATTGAAGATGGCATTCGCGATGGTGGCGTCGGCATGATGCTTGCCGATTTGGTGACAAACGCGCAGGGTTCGGTTCATCCACGCGTTGAAGTGTTGGGTCTGCCGACGAAATTTACGCCTCAGGGCAAGCCTGCAGCGATTCTCAAGCAACTTGGACTTGATGCCGATTCGCTCACGAACCTGCTCGCCGATCTCGCGACTGTTAAACCCAAATAGATTTCGCTTGAGCGGCGCAAGAGTTTGATCATGAATCAAAACTTGCCAGACAATGCAACGCTTGATCGCGAATTGTTGCTTGCGTTGCGAGTTGCAGATGCAGCCGATGCTGTGAGCCTTGCCGGTTTCACTTCACGAGGTTTTTCGGTAATGCGCAAAGCCGACAAGAGTGAAGTCACAGAAATAGATCGAGCAACCGAAACCGCGATCACAGATATTTTGCGGGCCGAGCGACCCGAGCACAGCGTTTACGGTGAAGAGCACGGCATCGTTGGCCCCGCTGATGCGAGGTTTCAGTGGGTCATTGATCCGATTGATGGCACGAGCAACTTTGTGCGTGGTGTGCCAGTTTGGGCGTCACTGATCGCGCTCGTTTACGACAATGTGCCGGTGCTCGGTGTTGTTTCTGCGCCGGCGATGCGCATGCGATGGTGGGCTCACGCTGCGGGCGACGCATTTTTTAACGGAGACAAAATTCGTGTCAGTGAAATTGCCGAATTGCGACGAGCAAGTCTGAGCATCACTGTTAATAAGTATTGGCATGATGTCGACCCTGATGGTCGGTTAGAAAAACTGCAACGAAGTGTTTCTCGTGTGCGTGGCTATGGAGATTTTTGGCAACACATGCTTGTCGCTCAGGGTGCAGTTGATGTTGCGATCGACTCAATTGGTCTCGCGCCGTATGACATTGCTGCCCTTGTGCCAATTGTTCAACAGGCTGGCGGTATGTGCACCGATCGCGTCGGCGAAACTAACTGGCGCGCCAACTCGCTAGTCACGTCAAACTCACTGCTGCACGCCGCCACCGTCGCCCACCTACCGAAATAGTTTTCAGCTTTCGTGCTCTTTAGCGGGAGACGAACCAGACGATTGCCGCGATGGCGACGAGAACTGGCAGAGCACGTTTCAGAATTGGCAGCGCGAGCGACAAACCAGTTGAGCCCAACAAATTAAGCGGTGCATTTTCGACCGGCGCACCCGGCGCACCCGATGCACCCGGCGCACCCGTGGCACCCGTGGCACTCGCAGGCGCTGCGCTCTTATCGTCAGCGCCCGAGACACCAGCGCCAGTCGTGTTCGAAAGTTCTTGTGCCAACACAGTCGACTCAAGGTTGACAACAAACTGCTTCAGCAACTTGTCGCTGACATCGGCAAGTGCACCACGACCAAACTGAGCAATCTTGCCTGTAATCGTAAGGTCTGTGTTCACCGTGCAACGCGTCGTGTTGGCATCAACACTTTCAAGTTGCGCGGTGATAATCGCCGAAGCGTTGCCCTTACCAGTTGAATCACGGCCCTCGCCTTTCAATACCGCGCGATGTGCAGCGTCGTTGCGCTCTTGAAAGATTGCCTGACCACCAAACTTGGCCACGATCGGCCCGACTTTGACGGTTACGTGTCCCTTATATATGTCGCCTTCAATGCTCGTCAATGTTGCGCCAGGCAAGCACGGCGCGATTCGTGCCAAATCTGTCAGCGTTGCCCATGCAACATCGATCGGCGCTTTCACCTCAAACGCATTATTGATTTCCATGTTGCTCCCTCACGCTTAAGACTACTTCAGTCGCAAAGAACGATTAGCCCGAGCAATTAGCATCTGCGAGGTGAATAAATATCGTGAACAGTTCAGTCTTGACCCGCAAATTGTTCATCTAAATCACGGATCATTTGGCGCCGTGCCAAAAATCGTCGCTCAGGCTCAGCGCGAGTTTCAAGTGCTCGAAGAAAGTAATCCGAATTTATTTTTTCGCACCACGCTGCCCAAGTTGCACGACGAAGCGCGTGCGTTCGTCGCCGAATGGCTCGGCACAACGCCAGAACTTTTCGCGTTCGTACCCAATGCATCGCAAGGCGTGATCACTGCCGCAAGTGCGCTAGTTACAAAGCCGCGATCACAAATCGTCGCCACCA
>BJFV01000035.1 GCA_014190055.1 Actinomycetes bacterium | reverse complement strand
GCTTCATCATCTGGGTGAGCATGCACAGTCAAAGCACAAAGTGGGTTACCAAATTTGTCTAATGGTGTGTGTTGAATCGCTGAACGATTGGCTTTTCTCACTCGGAGAAGGCTAGTGAGACTTCGCTGAGATATTGATGTTGATACTGATGGTGATATTGATGTCGTAGTCTTTATCCGATGACTCGCACACGCAACGCAAGAGATAAATACTTTTTTGTCGCATTAATCGCGGGGCTCGGCTTGTTGTCTGCATGTTCACGTGACGGTCGCGTTTTGCGAGAGTCTGGCCCGGGTCAAGGCGAATCGATTGCGATCGTCACCACCGTCGCTCCGACCGACTCAGATGCCAGTGCTGTGGCGACGAATTTGTTTTCTGTCAGCGGTACTTGGGTCGACAGCGGCTCACTTGATCCGCGACATACGTGTTTGGGTTCGAATGTCTCGCCAGCGTTAACAATTTCAAACGTGCCGGCAGGGGCGCAGAGCCTTGCTATTTCGCTCAGCGAAACCACCAGCCCAGATCAACCACTCTGGGTGGTGGCGAATTTAACTCCAGAGTCAACAGTCATTCAAGAAGGTGGCTTGCCGGCCGGCGCGATAGTTGGTGCGGCGTTCAACGGCAACAAAATCGTGGATGGATACAACGGCCCTTGCATTACCGACAGTGAGATTCACGAATTCGTCTTAGTGGTTTACGCCGTTGACCAGATGATTGAGTTCGTACCCGAACCACAATCGCTCGAGAGTTCAAAACTTTTGCTGAACGCAATTCAGGCGGCAGCCTTCGACTCTGCCGAGACCCGATTCTTCGTTCAAAACCCCTAAACGACGCTTGCCGTCTGCCAAGATTTAGGCATAGACCAAAACGTTGCTTCCCTACCGATTTCTTTATTTGAGACCGATTTAGACGCGCGACTGGTCGCAGCAAATGATTCGTTTCGGGCACTAGCGCTCGCAGGCGCACCGCTTGTGGTCGGTAGCGCACCGTGGGTGAACGCCCAGCCCGCCGAACGCACTGCTGCCGAGCGTGCTTGGCAACTCGCCAAACAAACCTCGTCGAACTTCAATTTTGAATTTCGATTATGGCAACCAACCGGCGAAGTCACATGGATTTTAGTTTCGCTTCAGGCGAAAAAAGACAACGCAGGTCGAGTCATCAGTTACATCGGCACTGCACATGATGTAACACAAGCAGTTAGTCGAAGAGTTCTCAGCGAACAACTAATTGGGCTACTCGATGCATCGCATGATGCAATTCTTGTTTTTGATCGTGCTGGTGCGTTGATGTTCGCCAATGACTACGCCCAGCAACTTGTCGGCAAAAGTGAAACACCGGGTCTCAACGATGCTGCGGTGCAAACCTTTATTCAAGCGATTCGTGATCAGATTCCGCGTGAATTGATTTCAAGCACGACTTCAAATCGTTGGCAAGGCGAAGTTGGCTTTCGAGGTGTCGACTCGATCATGCGCACGCTCGATGTGGTGCTGCAAATCGTGCGCGATGCCAACGGCACGATCGAACACTATTCGGCGATCGCCCGAGACATAACTGAAGCAAAGCAAACCCAAGAAGAGCTTCAGCGGCAAGCCACTCATGATGCCTTGACGAACCTGCCGAATCGGGTCTTGTTTCTTCGCAAACTCTCTGAGGCCCTCGACCGGTCACGCACGCTCAAACGTGGCGTCACCGTTTTATTCGTTGACCTCGACAAACTCAAGGATGTCAACGACACCATCGGGCACGGTGTTGGCGATCAATTAATCGTCAACATGGCCAAGCGACTTGTTAGTGCCACTCGCCCATCAGATGTTGTTGCTCGAATCGGTGGTGACGAGTTCGTCATTCTCTGCGATGGTCTTGGCGACGAGCAAATAGCAATGGACGTCGCCAACCGCATGCGAGCCGCCGTCACCGGCCAACAAATTTTGCAAGGATTCGAAATTGAAACAAGTGCGAGCATCGGTATCGCCATGGCGAATTCGGCATTGTTAAGCGAAATGTCTAGCGCCGATGCAGCAGTGACACTTTTGCATCACGCTGACAGTGCGATGTATCGCGCAAAACAACGTGGTCGCGGGCGTTGCGAAATGTACAGCGAAGAGATGAGCGCTAACGCGCGAGAAAAAAGTGCTCTTAGTTCACAACTTGAGCGTGCACTCGCAACTGATCAGTTGTTTCTCGTCTATCAACCGATTGTTTCGACACACACTGGTCGCACAGCAGGTGCTGAAGCATTGTTGCGCTGGCAACACCCCGATCGCGGAGTTCTAACGCCGCCAATTTTTTTAAGTCTTGCTGAAGAATCAGGTTTGATCGGACCAATCGGCGACTGGGTGACACGGCAAGCCTGCAACGACATGCGCACTTGGCTCGATGCCGGTGCAATTGACGGTTCGTTCGTAATGCACATAAATGTCTCTGCGCGCCAACTTGGTGATGCAACATTTGTCGAACGCACCATGGCGGCTCTGCACGATGCGAAACTCGAGCCACATCAGATCGACCTTGAAGTCACCGAAACGACTTTGCTTGACGACAAAGGCGGTGTTGTGCGCACGCTAAACGCGCTGAAGCGACATGGCGTCAAAATGTCGATTGATGATTTTGGTACAGGTTTTTCTTCTTTGGTGAATCTGCGAAACTTCGTCGCCGACTATCTGAAACTCGACGGCACATTTATTAGAGACATTGGCAACCAAGGTGGAGACGATCCGATTGTTCGTTCGGTGATTCAACTGGCACATTCACTGAACATGTCAGTTGTCGCCGAATGGGTTACAACTCAAGATCAGGCGCAGCGCCTTCGGCTACTCGGATGCGACTTCGTTCAGGGCAACTTTGTCGGCCAACCAGTTTTGGCCCAAGAGTTTGGCGCCAAACTCGTGCAAGCCCGCACTAGCTAACTAAACCAGGTAATCGCGAAGATTTAGTCGCCCACTTCGGGCTCGGGCGCGGGGCCGAGTCCACCAAAAAATGCCAAAACTGCTGCCGAGCCTTCACCCAACTTGAGAATTGAATTTCCCGCAACGGTGTCGCTGTAGACGTCTAGCGAAAACCGACTGATGTCGCCTTTGGCTGCGGGTCGCATCTTTTTGGCAAATTCAGCCAAGTCGAGATTGCTGTCGGTGATTATCGCGCCAGTTACACCATCAAAAGCGCTTGCAACCGTGAAAGGGTTTGACAACACCCTGGTCAATCCAGAATTCAACATCGCAGCAATGAATTTTCGCTGACGTTTGCCTCGACCAATATCTGACGTGCCGTCAATCTTCCATTCGTTGTCGATTTTTGTTTCGAAATATCTGCTTCGCGCAAAGGCCAATGCCTCGACACCGTCAAGCGTGTTGCAACCTGGGGTCATATATAACCCAGTGTTCTTGTCACGTGACGGAAATTGAACACATATCTGCACGCCACCGATCGCATCGACCAAGCCTTTGAATCCTTGAAAGTTGATCTCTAAATAATGATGAATTGGGATATTGAAATTGCTTTGCATCGTGCGCACCAACACATCGGTGCCCTCTTGATATGCAGTATTGATGCGCGCCGTGTTTTCACCGTCGCCAATACGCACCCAAAGATCGCGCGGAAACGACAGCAGTGCTCCCGCGCCAGTCGCGTAGTCGTAGTGAAACACCATCAGCGTGTCACTGCGCCGACCAGAGACGTCTCCTTCGTTACCCATCGTCGCAAAGTCTGGGTCGCTTGGGTCAGCGCCGTCTCGAGAATCAGAACCAACTAAAAGATAATTTTCAAAACCAGCACTCGGGGCAGAAAGCGCCGATGTCGCTTCAAGATCGCGTTGAACCGTGTCAAGCTGTTGGTTTGTTGCCGACACAATCTGTCGGGCACCTGCCGCGCTAAGAGAAACAAAGACGACAAGTGCAGCAACTAAAGCGGACTTATTCAGCGCTTTTGGTTTCGAGCCTTTACTTCTTTGCGCCATGCAGTTCAAAGTTACTCGTGATTTGCATCACGAAGGTGCACTACATCGCCTGTATCAATCAGATGTTTTGCGTCTCCTGTCTCAATGACAAGCCGGCCATCTGCATCAAGTGATGTTGCACGTCCAGAAATCACATTTCCATTCGTCAACTCGACTCTCACCACTTTGCTGAGTGTCGACAATAAATCAACATACTCATCGTGCAACTGCTGCCTAGAAAGTTTTTCAACAACATCTATCTGCTCAAGCAGAGCACGCAGTAAGTCAATTGGCTCGACAGATTGCTTGAGTTCGAGGTCTTTCAGTTTTGCCGCATATTCAGGTGCCCACGAAACATTGATTCCGATGCCGACGACAATAAAAGTTTGATCAACGTCGGCAACACTCAACATGCCGCCAAACTTTTTTTCGTGCAGCAACAAATCATTTGGCCACTTCAATTTGATCGGGCTGCTAGCTGTCTGGTCGCTAGCAATAAATTTTCGGCAAGCCCGCACTGCCGACACGGCGACAATTCTTTGACACAAAGAAATCTCGCTGTGAGGTTCTCGAAATAACAACGACACCAACAAATTTGCTCCGGACTGAGCCTCCCAAGTTCGATCGAGACGACCGCGGCCGGCTGTCTGATTATCAGCCATCAGCGCAGTGTGATGTTGGGCGCCATTCTGGGCGCCGCCAAACAAGTCAGTGTTTGTGCTTCCCGTTTCGGCGACCCGTTGCACCACCCAGCTATTGGGCATATTGGCCACGTTCGATTTTTGCCAGTTGTTATCGGTGCTTGCCATCGGCGAGAATAGTACCCCGTGCTTAAGAAAATCCTGATCGCTAACCGTGGCGAAATTGCTGTGCGGGTCATTCGAACCGCGCGCGAAATGGGCATCGCCACTGTTGCCGTGTATAGCGAACTTGATCGCAATGCTCTGCATGTGCGACTTGCCGACGAGGCATACGCACTGGGCGGTCAGACCGCAGCCGAAAGTTATTTGAAGACCAGCGCAATCATCGAGGCAATAAAACTGAGCGGCGCAGATGCTGTTCACCCGGGCTATGGGTTCTTCAGCGAGAACGCAGACTTTGCCAAGACAATTACCGACATGGGTGTTACGTTCATCGGCCCACCACCCGCAGCGATTGTAGAAATGGGTGACAAAGTTTCATCGCGCAAAGCGGCACTTCGCGGTGGCGCACCGATCGTGCCTGGCACAACCGAATTTTTGAAGAGCGCTGACGAAATTTCTCAATTCGCAAAGACACACGGTTTTCCGGTTGCAATCAAAGCCGCATACGGCGGTGGTGGTCGTGGCATGAAAGTCGTGCACGACGAAAAGAGTGTGCAAGAAGCAATGGAGTCTGCGCAGCGCGAGTCGAAAGCATTCTTCGGACGTGATGAAATTTACGTCGAAAAATACCTCTCGTGGCCACGACACATCGAGATTCAACTCGTTGGCGACACTCACGGCAATGTCGTGTGGGTCTCATCTCGAGATTGCTCGGCGCAACGACGTCACCAAAAGTTGATTGAAGAAGCGCCAGCACCGGCTCTTCCAGATGGCGTCGAAGACGCAATGGGTGCTGCCGCTGTTAAAGCCGCAAAAGCAGTTGGCTATTTCAACGCAGGCACCGTCGAATTTATTTATCAAGACGAAGAGTTTTTCTTCCTCGAAATGAACACTCGCCTGCAAGTCGAACACCCGGTCAGCGAATTGATCACTGGCATCGATCTAGTCGAGTGGCAAATCAGAGTCGCCGCAGGCGAGAAATTGCCGATGACTCAAAAGCAAGTTTTGGCTGCGCGTCGCGGACACGCAATTGAGGTGCGAATCAACGCCGAGAATCCATCCGGTGGCAAGTTCTTGCCATCACCGGGCACGATCACAAAGTTGACGACCCCAGATGGTTTCGGTGTTCGTTTTGACGGCGGCTACGAATCAGGTGACACCGTCAGCCAGTACTACGACAATTTGGTCGGCAAGCTAATCGTTTGGGGCAAAGACCGTGAAGCTGCGATTGCTCGAACTATTCGCGCACTTGAAGAAACAAAAATAGAAGGCCTACACACGACAATCGAAGCCGACCTTGCAATTTTGCGACATCCTGACTTCGCCGCCACAAAACACTCAACTAAATGGGTCGAAGAAAAACTTGATCTCTCGAAGCTCGTGTCGACCACGGGCGAGACTCAGCAAAACAGCGAAGGCCTAGTCGAAAAGAGCACCGTCGTCGAAGTCAACGGAAAGCGATTTGATGTCAAAGTCTGGGTACCGCCCGTAGGTGGCACGGCGCCAACTGCACAAAAAACTCGGTCAGCATCCCGTGGTGCGAGCCAATCGGCAGGGGCTGCAAGTGGCACGATCACAGCCCCGATGCAAGGCACCGTGATCAAAGTTCTTGTAACCGAAGGCCAAACCGTTGCTCAAGGCGATGCAGTACTCGTGCTTGAGGCAATGAAAATGGAAAACCAGATTCAAGCCGACAAGGCAGGCACGGTTTCAAAAATCAATTGCAAGGCAGGCGACACCGTCGGCAGTGGCGATGTCTTGCTAGTCATTGAATAACCCCTTCGTAGTTAGCCGCAGC
Source organism: Actinomycetes bacterium (assembly GCA_014190055.1). Lineage (GTDB taxonomy): Bacteria > Actinomycetota > Acidimicrobiia > Acidimicrobiales > Ilumatobacteraceae > BACL27. The sequence continues at coordinate 2,839 of BJFV01000035.1, read as the reverse complement.
GCTGAATTACAGTTGAACATCAGCAAAGCAACAATTTTTACGAAGCGAGAAAAGTGACAGAAAAACCAGCTAGTCAAGATCAGGCAGTAGACCAGAAGTCTGAGGCTGAACGCGCCAGCGGCTTTGCGATTGAGCGCTCTCGTCGACTGAATGCAGTAAACGAACTACGCGGTACTGGTTCGAATCCTTATCCATACCGATTCGACCGAACGCACACGCTCGGCGAATTGCGTGAAACGTTTGCATCGCTTGAAGCTGGTTCAGAAACAGAGACAGTGGCTGCAGTCGCGGGGCGAATCATGCTCAAACGCGATCAGGGCAAACTGATTTTCATCACGATCAAAGACCGAAGCTCTGAGATCCAGTTGTTTGTTTCGAAAGCAACTGTTGGTGATTCACAATTTGACGCGATCAATAATTTGGATCTAGGCGACTGGGTGGGTGCCCACGGTGCGGTCATGACAACGCGCAAAGGCGAACTATCAATAAAAGTGACCGCAGTCGAGTTGCTTTCAAAAGCGTTACGACCACTCCCCGACAAGTTTCACGGCCTCACCGATATCGATACGCGATATCGCCAACGCTACGCAGACCTCATTGTCAACGATGAAGCACGTCGAGTCTTCGAAGTGCGGCATGCGACTATCGCCAGCTTTCGCCGAACGCTTCGTGAGCGCGATTACATCGAGGTCGAAACACCTGTTTTGCACATCGAAGCTGGCGGTGCTCACGCCAGACCATTTCTCACCCATCACAACACCCTTGACATGCCACTTTTCTTGCGCATCGCCCTCGAGTTGCATCTCAAGCGATTGATCGTCGGCGGCATGGAGCGTGTGTTTGAAATTGGCCGTGTGTTTCGCAATGAGGGCATTTCGACACGCCACAATCCTGAATTCACGATGATGGAGTCTTACCAAGCATTTGCCGACCACACCGACGTCATGGATCTCACCGAGGTTCTGATCCGCAACGCAGCAAACGACGCGCTCGGCACAACTTTTGTAAACATTCGCGGCACTGAATGCGACCTTGCCAAACCTTGGCGCCGGGTTCGCATGATTGACCTCGCTAGCGAGGCAGTCGGCGAAAAAGTTCATCCGTCGCAATCAGTTGAATCGCTTCGAGCAATCGCAAAAAAGAATGGCATCAACGTTGAGGCACGATGGGGTTCTGGTCGCATCATTGAAGAAATTTTCGCCGAAAAGTCCGAATCAACTTTGATCGAACCAACATTCGTTACTGGTCATCCGGTTGAAATCTCTCCGCTCGCCCGCGTCGATCGCAACGACCCATTTTTGACTGAAAGATTTGAATTATTCGTCGGCACCCATGAACTCGCCAATGGTTTCAGCGAATTAAACGACCCAATCGAACAACGTGAGCGCTTCAACGAAGAAGCCAAATCGAAACTTGCCGGCAATCTCGAAGCCGGCACCATCGACGAAGACTATTTGCGTGCGCTCGAATTTGGTTTGCCACCAACTGGCGGTCTCGGTATTGGCATCGATCGTTTGGTTATGTTGTTGAGTGGTGCAACCAGCATCAAAGATGTAATTCTGTTTCCGACATTGCGACCAGAGGTATTCGAATAATGAGCACGACGAAACTCGCTTGGGGTGTCGGCGTCGCAACCGTCTCACCAAACGACGCAGTTCTCGATGTCTTTTTTCGCAAACTTGGCTGGGGCGAAGTAGCGCCAGATGAGTTTTTGTCATCTTTGCCCGAAGCGCACACTGATCCACGTCGGGGTGTTGGCATCGTGCCGGTCAATGTCTCGATAGATACGAGTGCAGCACCACGCGACGCCACAGACGCATACTTGCGACTGCACCTCATGTCTCACCGTTTGGCATTGCCAAATTCGATGAACCTCGACGGCATTTTTGGTTTGCTATCAAATGTCGCTTGGACTTCACTCGGCGCCGTACCGATAGATCAGATTGACGAAGTCACTTTCAATCTGCGCCGCCGAGGCGAGCATTTGACGATTCATGGTGTCGATAAGTTTCCACGCATGACCGACTATGTGGTGCCAAGTGGTGTTCGCATCGCCGACGCATCACGAGTGCGCCTTGGCGCCCATCTTGCGCCTGGCACGACCGTGATGCACGAAGGCTTTTGCAATTTCAATGCCGGCACACTCGGCACATCAATGGTTGAAGGTCGAATTTCTGCTGGTGTCATTGTCGACGATGGCTCAGACATTGGCGGTGGTGCCTCAATCATGGGCACACTTTCGGGCGGCGGCAAAGAAGTTATTCGTGTCGGCAAGCGATGTCTGCTCGGCGCCAACAGCGGTCTTGGCATCAGTCTTGGCGACGATTGCATTATCGAAGCTGGTCTTTATGTCACCGGCGGCACCTTAGTCAAACTTCCTGACGCAACGATCGTCAAAGCTCGCCAACTTTCTGGCGCCAACAACTTATTGTTCCGTCGCAACAGCCAAACTGGTGCCGTCGAAGCCTCTCAACGAACCGGCTCTTGGGGCGGCCTCAACTCAGCCCTCCACAAAAACTAAAACTACTCACGATGAACTTTGAAGAGTTGAGAGAGTTGGTGCGGGCGCGACGCACAGACATGATGGTCGACAAAGATCGTGCGCTCGATGACGGCGTCATCGAGAAACTTTGCGAATTGGCAATGTGGGCGCCGAACCACAAGCTCACTTTTCCGTGGATGTTTGCTGCCGTGACCGGCGAGGCTCGCGAACGACTAAGCAACTGCGTCGCAGACGCGATGGCGCGCGAAGGCGACAAGCCAGAAAAAGTTGCCAAGGCTCGCACGAAGTTTCAGCGTGCACCAGTAATTTTGATTGTTGGTACCGACCAAGGCGACA
>BJFV01000034.1 GCA_014190055.1 Actinomycetes bacterium | reverse complement strand
CTGCAGTTTTCTTCATTATCTGGATAGAAAATCTGGGGGTCAAGACCCTGGCAAGCACCGCTACTGCGCCAAGTCAAATCAAATTCAGGCACGCGAACCCCCTTGTTCTCGTCGGGCAAAGACTAGAACTTGGGTGCTGCACATTGCCAATCGGCAACACGAGTCCACAATCTCACGAGCCAACAAAAATTCGTGTGCTCGTTTAGGCTAAAACAATGCCAGTTGTCAATGTTCAAGCCGAGCGTCGTGAATCTTTGGACCACGCCAAGAATGAACAATTCGACGTACTTGTAATTGGCGGCGGTGTTACGGGTCTTGGCGTCGCGGTTGACGCAGTTACGCGCGGATTAAAGGTTGCACTCGTCGAGCGCGATGATTTCGCTTCGGGTACATCGTCCAAAAGCAGCAAGTTGATTCACGGCGGCGTGAGATATCTACAACAAGGAGAAGTTGCGCTCGTTTATGAAGCGCTACATGAACGACATCGCCTCAAACGCAATGCACCACACTTAGTACAAACCTTGCCTTTTATGATTCCGATTCTGAAGCGCGACGGTGTTGTATCGCGCAAAATTGCTCGCGCGCTCGGCAGCGCTTTATGGATGTATGACCTGACTGGTGGTTGGCGAATCGGCAAATTTCACCGTCGACTAAAAGCCGACAAAGCCTTTACTCACCTACCGACGATGGAACGCAAACGACTTGGTTCGGCATACCTATATTTCGACGCAATGGCCGACGACGCAAGAATCTGTGTCGCGCTTGCACGCACTGCTGCAAGTTATGGCGCATCGGTTTTGAATTACACCAGAGTCGACAAGATTCTGCACGATTCGCATGGCCGTGCCTGCGGTGCGATTGTCAAACCACATGATGGCGAGGCATTCGAGATAAAAGCACGAGTCGTTGTGAACGCCGCCGGAGTTTGGTCTGACGAAGTTATGACCACAGACGAAGGCAAGAATCCAGAATCAATTCGCCCCGCAAAGGGCGTTCACTTAACTGTGCCCTGGAGTCTTGTGCGAAATGACATCGCCGTGGTTATTCCGGTGCCCGGTGACAAACGAAGTTTGTTTTTAATTCCGTGGATTTCAAATTACGACGGAACTTACCAATACACATATGTCGGTACGACAGATACCGACTACCAGGGTTCGATCGACGACCCTCATTGCACACGCATCGATATTGACTACGTTCTCAAAGCGCTGAATGCCGCCGTAACGACGAAAATAACTGCCGATGATGTGACTGCGGTTTGGTCAGGTTTGCGACCACTTGTGAAAAGTGTGAGTGGCGAAAAAATCAGTTCTCGAACAGCCGACTTGTCGCGACGCCACAAAGTTTCAAAATCGAAATCTGGCGTGATCACTATTGCTGGTGGCAAGTTGACGACTTATCGAAAGATGGCTCAAGACACGGTTGACGAAGTTTTAGCGGCAATTAATCAATCTGCGCGATGCAAAACCAAAAACTTGAAACTTATCGGTGCTGATTCAAATGCTAGAAAAACATCTGATGCAAAGTTGATGCATCTTCATTCGCGATTCGGTAGTGAAACAGAAAAAATCATCTCAATGATCAAACAAGACCCAAGTTTGGGCGAACCATTGACTGAAGGTCTGCCCTATCTACGGGCCGAGGCAGTCTTTGCTGTGAAGTTTGAGATGGCGCGATCGCTTGACGACATTTTGTCGCGTCGAACACGAGCACGAATCATTAATCGCCGCGCAAGTGTCGATAGCGCCCGCAGTGTTGCAGAGTTAATTGCCCCGCTGTTGGGTTGGAGTGACCAAGAAATCAACAATCAAGTTCTGCATTACTGTAATTCTTGTGCAGACGAAGATCATGCGGCGCTTCAACTGCAATAATTCATGACGACTAAACCTTCATCGCCGATCGAATTTTCAAACTCAATTGACAACGTCACCGACAGAATAGACACAGCCACCACACCGTTGCCTTCTGATTTTTTGAGTTCACTCGAAAAAATCTGCCCGAGCTCAACTTCGACAACTGATTTGGTCGAACACTCACGCGATTGGTGGCCACTTGCAATGCATTGGGCGCTAAATGCAATGACGACTCGACGCCCTGGGGTTGTTTGCCGTCCGACGTCGACGATTCAAGTCAGCGAAGTCGTCAAACTCTGCGCGAAAAGTTCGGTGCCCGTAACAGTCTCAGGCGGACGCTCAGGTGTTTGTGGTGCGGCCGTACCACTTTTTGCTGGTGTTGTAATCGACACGACTGACTTGCACGGCGTTGTCAGCGTCGACCAACTTTCGGGCTTGATCGAAGTTTTACCCGGCACTTTTGGTCCAGACCTAGAAAACGAGATCAACGGCAAATACCAATTATCCGTTGGTCACTTTCCGCAGTCATTTGACATTTCAACTGTCGGCGGCTGGATTGGCTCGCGCGGTGCAGGCCAATTTTCAACTCGCTACGGAAAAATCGACGACATGGTTGCCGGTCTCGAAGTCGTTCTCGCCGATGGCTCAATTATTTTGACAGGCACCGAACCAGCGGGGGCTGCCGGACCAGACCTCACATCTCTGTTTATCGGCAGCGAAGGAACGCTCGGCATCATCACCAAGGTTTGGTTGCGTGCACATCCGTTGCCAAGTTGCACGAAGAAAGCGGCATTTCGGTTCAAGACTTTTGCTGCCGCTGTCGAAACGATGCGTTCTGCCGTGCGTCACGGTGCAACACCTGCAGTTTTGCGGCTTTACGACGAACGCGAGAGCAAGCGCAGCCACGGCGGCGACGGCACGACCTGCACACTTTTGATTCTCGACGAAGGCGTTGAGTCACTAGTTAATGCGACATTAGAAATAGTCGCTGAGTCGGCACACGCAAATGGCGGCGAAAATGCCGAAGCGCAGCTTGTCGACAACTGGCTAAGTCATCGCAACGACACAAGTGGCTTGCAAATACTTTCGAAAAAGGGTTTCGTTATCGACACCATGGAAGTTGCAGTCGCATGGTCGCGAGTGAATCAAGTCGCTGAGTCTGTAAAGAGTTCGATAATGCAGGTCACTGGTGCACGCAGCGCCTCTTGCCATATCTCGCACAGTTACATCGACGGCGCGTGCATTTACTTCACCTTCGTTGCCGAACCGAGCGACAAAGATCTTCAATCAGTCGAACTCGCCTACTCTCAAATTTGGGATGCTGCTCAGAATGCCGCGCTGCAATCTGGTGCAAATCTCACACACCACCACGGCGTAGGCATCAACCGCGCAAAATACATGAAACGAGCGCTCGGCCCTGCGCACGACGTTTTGACATCCATAAAGGGCGCACTTGACCCGAAAGATATTTTGAACCCAGGCAAATTCGGAATCACCTCAAAGCGTGGCGAATACAAAATTTAAGAAACGAGATAGCGAGAGGCTAAAAATTGGGCGTTCTAGTCATTGACATTGGCACAAGCGGTTTGCGCGCCGGACTAGTTCGTCATGATGGCACGTTGCACTTTTTGAATTACGAGGCATGCCGGCCAGACACTCCGACTCCGGGGCTTGTCGAATTTGACGCCCAAAAGTTGGCTGAAGCCACATTGCGGGTTTGCAATCTGACAATTGAACAATCGCGAAAGACCGACAAGATCGTCGCAGTCGGAATCACGAATCAACGTGCATCAACTGTGATTTGGAGCAAGTCAACAGGCAAGCCATTTGGGCCCGCACTGGGTTGGCAAGATCTTCGTACAGTCGGTGAGTGCATAACTGCACACGCTGAGCACGGCATCAAGCTCGCCCCGAATCAAACAGCAACCAAGGCGGCGTGGATGCTGAAGCACTACATCGATGCAAACAAGATCGATCATCGAGATGTTTGTATCGGCACAGTCGACTCATTTATTGCTGCAACGCTTTCAAACAATCAATTACACGTCACCGACTCGAGCAATGCGGCGGTAACGGGGCTCTGCGAACTTGATGCACAGTCTTGGTCACCACGCCTGTGCGAAATTCTTCGTGTTGATATCTCGACGCTTCCAAAAATTGTCACGTCTTTGGGCGTAGTTGGCGAAGCTACAGCTCTGCCGGGTGCGCCACCGATTGCTTCGCTAATCGGCGATCAACAATCATCACTAATTGGTCAAGCGTGCATAACTAGCGGTGCAACGAAAATCACTTTCGGCACGGGTGGCATGCTGAACACATTCACCGGCCAGAACGGCCCAACGAAATTTGCGCGCAACGAACATGGCACGTATCCGATCGTTGCTTACCGTGACAACGAGAAAACTTCTTGGGCGTCTGAAGCGATAATGCTTGCGGCTGGCACGAACATCGACTGGCTTCGCGAAGATCTCAAACTCATCGACTCACCTGAAGACAGCCACAAAATTGCTGCTCAAGTTCCTGACAGTGGTGGCGTCATGTTCGTGCCTGCGCTGTTTGGTCTCGGCACACCACATTGGGATTACGGTGCTCGCGGCACACTACTTGGCATCACGCGCGGCACTTCACGCAGTCATGTTGTTCGGGCCGTTCTTGAAGGTATCGCCCACCGTGGGGCCGACATGGTTGACGCAGTTGTGGCCGCGACCCAACTCGAAGTCGAATCGATTCGCATTGACGGCGGTATGAGCCGCAATCCAACTTTCGTGCAGGCGCTCGCCAATGCAACTAGACGCAACGTCGAAGTTTCGCCCGTTACCGAGGCCACAACGCTTGGCGCCGCATTTTTAGCCGGAGTCGCAGTTTCGTTTTGGCCGTCAATAAACGAAGCCACCAACACGTGGAAGCCCTCGCAAATCGTGAGCCCAGATAAAGAGCTTGATCGCGCACAATGGCACGAGGCGATTTCTCGCGCACGCAATTGGATCCCCGCTCTGTCAAGCCTTGACTTCTAAATTCGTCTAGATTTATCAAATGCTTTCTGAAGACGACATCAACCTTCTCGCAGCAGCCCAAGCTCTTGAGCTGGCGGCACGAGATATCTACGCCAGCGCAGTTTCGAGAAAATCCAAATCTGAAGAAGAACAGGGCCTACTCGAACTAATGCACAGTCACCACACTGCCTACGAGCAAACACTCAACGGCGTGCTGAGCAAGCGTGCAGCAACTGAACGCAACGCTGAGGCCTACACCAAGTTTTTCGCGCTTCTTTCTGACGCAAGCAAGTTGTGGACAACACTGCTCGAACTCGAAAACACCGCGATTGCCACTCATACGGCAATAATCGAACGACTTACTTCAGCCAAGCATGCCGCGTTGCTCGCTTCGATTACCACCGTTGAAGCACGTCATGCAGCCATGCTCGCCTCATTAACGTCAACAAATTTAGATCTTGCTCTCGAAAACACAGCCCAATCGTTGGTGACACAATGAACCAGTTAAGTCGTCGCGAATTATTGCGCCTGAGCGGTTTGTCTTTGGCATCGGGTTTGGTCTTGGCGGCATGCGGTAAACAAACCGGCGTAGTTGATGATGGTGCAATTGCCCGTCTTGGCGAATCGCCGTCGACCACTGCATTGGCAGAAGCCAAAGTCACCGACGAGGTTTTGTTGCGCACAGCAGCATCCCTCGAATACAACGCGATCGATACTTATACGGCCGCACTTGGTCTTGGCGTTTTCACCGGAGACCTCGCCGCTGCGACAGATGTGGCCAAAAGATTCCGTGAAGACCATCAAGAACATGCTGATGCAGTAAACAGTTTGATTCGGGCTGTCGGCGGCAAAGAGCACCGTTGCGCCAATGTTCGCATCAACGATTTGTATTTATCGCCAGCGCTTGCACTAATCACCGACGATAAGAACGAAAATGTTGGTGTCGATGTCATCGCTCTTGCACACGCACTCGAAAACCTTGCCGCGCAGACTTACCAAGGCGTCGTTGAGTTAATTTCAGATCCAAAATTGCGCGCCGACGCGATTCGCATCGGTCAGCAAGAATCACGACACGCAGCACTTTTGGCTCAGGTGTTGAACCCGGGCATTGCGTCGATGGGTCCGACAAATAACCCCACAACCGGCAAGCCAAACATCGCGGCAATTCCGGCCGCATTCGGCTCGCAGGCCAACATTCAATTGACAATTGGGGCGCCAAAAGCAGACGGCTCAAGAACAACTTTGCTTCTCGAAACACCGAGTTTGAACTCGCTTGTTTACGACAGCGTCTCTTGCTGAGCGAATAAATTCGCTAATACACTTAAAGCAACGGTGAGTCGGTCGGTCGACCGCAGTGTTGTGGTGCTCGCATTGCAACATTGAGGAAAGTCGGGACTTCACAGGACAAAGTGCTGGCGAAAGCCAGGTCGGGGAAACCTGACATTACGTGCAACAGAAAACAAACCGCCGATGGAAGTTTCGCAAGACTCTTCACAGGTAAGGATGAAACGGTGCGGTAAGAGCGCACCAGCGTGGTTGGCAACAACCGCGGCTCGGTACGTCACTTGAAGCAAGGCCGCGCAGAGGGTATGAACTGTCCGTTCGCTTTCGAGCAACCCTCGGGTAGGCCGCATAGATGGATGGTCGTCGGTATCAGCAGGAAACTGCTGGTGCTACAAAATCCCGCTTATAGACCGACTCACTGTTTTCACTCGCTTAACTCGACTAGTTACGTGTCAGCGAGCCTGTCTTTATAAAACTCATCCGGCGAGATTTGTCAGCAAGCGCAAAATAACGCCAGGCGAAAACACAGCCAATTATTCCGATGATTTCGAGCGGCAAGTTCAACAGCCCCCGATCGACAGAGGGCAATGGCTCGTCGCTCAAATTTGCACCCATGAATGGCCACCAAAAGGTCTCGGCATTCGAAAATGCTCCATCGAAAATTAAATGGATAAACATGCCAATCGGTATGGCAAGCAAGCGCTGACGACTTGGTTTTCGCCCCGCAGTTGCAAGCATGATCGCAAACAACACAGCGATACTCGTAACGACACTATGCAGCGGGCCAATCGAACCGCGCAACCCGTCAATCAAATCAGGAATAAGTGCAGCAATCGCTACCAAGCGGTAATCAAATTTTGGGTCGCGAAAAACAAACCAAACAGACCAAATAGCAGTAGCGACAAACCAAAACAGCATTGCGTTTACAAAACCAAATAGCAATCACAGTTCGGACACTCAGCGAGTTCATCAGCGCCAAGCTTTTTTAGTGCCGAGAGTTCAACCACCGATAAATCAAGATGGCATGATTGGCACTTTGAGCCGTGCAGATCAGCGACTGCCGGAGTTGTGCGTTTTGTTCGTTTGACATCATAAAGTTTGATCAATTTGCTATCAATCGCGCCTGCAACAGCAAGACGCTTTTCATCGAGTGCCTTTTTATCGCTATCACAAATCTTCAAGGCCTCGTTTAAAGTTGCAGTTGCCGTCGCTACTGTTAGTGATTGAGCACTTATTTTTTCAGCGAGTTGCTGCAAATGTTGTTCTAACCTCTCGCTCGTTTCGAGCAATAGCAGCTCTTTGTCGTCATTTGTGCTGCGCTCGGCGCGCACAGTTTCAATTTCGTGTTGCAATGCTTCGGCCTCGCGAGGTGCGATCACGGTTTTCAATTGCTGCGAATACTTAGCGATTTGTGTTTCACATTTTTTATTGGCCGCCTCTAGTGCCGCAATTTCTGCCCTCGCAGATGCCAACTCGTTCTTGGCGTTTAGATTTTCGCTCTCAGTTGCCGCCAAAGTTGCTTTTTGCGCCACCAAAACTTTTCTCTCCTCAAGATTTGCCTGTCGATGCACAAGTTGTGACAAGGCGGTATCTATTTTTTGTAATTCGAGCAGAGGTTGTAGTGCTACCACTAGGGCGTGCCAGTTGTAGTTTGAACGTAATTCGGCAATGGCTTTGCGCACTCGTAAAAATAAAGACCTTGTTCTGTCGTCGGCACGGGCGAGAACGGGTTTAGATCTGTCGGCGAAATTGTCGTATCGGGGCTAAGCACGCTAACCACCACAGTATTGGCAATAGTCGTTTCAGCACCCACGGCAGTCGTCGTCGTCTTGGCATCTTGCTTCGGCGTTGGAATCGTGCCCGAAACAATTTTTGCTGGGCACTCGACCCCAGGCAAATAAAGCCGCAGTGGCGAACGAACTGGCGCTGGAGGTGTTGCAAATTCGAGAACTTCTAATCCGCGGTGTACTTCATCCATATACGACTTCCAAATTGCCGCCGGAAACATCGCGCCCTGAACACCACCGCGGTCGCCGATCACACTTGCAAACTCTGGCACGTTACGTTTCGTCATTTTTGTATAGCCCTTCGGATCACCGACCCATACAGCCGTCACATATTGCGGAGTAAAACCAACAAACCATGCATTCGTGTTGTTGTCTTGAGTTCCGGTCTTTCCGGCTGCGGGTCGATCATCTTCAAGCGGGGTTCGTCGCGCAGTACCCTGCTCAATTACACCGCGCATAACATCAGCGGCATTGATCGCAACTTCTGCTGGCAAAGTTTGTTCGATACTCGCACTTTGATATTGATACAACACTGTTCCGCGAGCGTCTTCAATTCGCTCAATCATGTATGGCTCGCGATGCACGCCCGTATTGGCCAAGGTTTGCGCGCCCGACGCCATATCCATCGGACTCAATTCGTTGGCACCTGTTGCAAGACTCGCGTACGGCTGAATCGCAAATGTCTCTTTGCTCAACCATTGTGACGACGACATGCGATACATCGTTTCGACGACGCGCTCAAGACCCACGATCTGCGACAACTTCGCATACGCACAGTTGATCGACAACCAAGTCATCACGCGCAACGATGCTGTTGGCTGACTAACACCTTTGGTTATCTCAAATGGCTCGTCTAGATTGCCAGGGTTAGACAGCGTGCAAGGCAAAGTGCCGTCGATTAAATCGTCAGGTTGCACGCCTGCTTGCAATGCTGCAGCAAGGATGAAAAACTTCACGCTTGAGCCCGTTTGCCGACGACGCAACGCCAAATTCACTTCACTCTGCCCCGCTACGAAACCCGGCCCACCAACCATTGCCCGAACAGCACCAGTTTTTACATCAAGTGAAACCATCGCTGCAGCAATGCCCGCTTTGTTGGCTGGCAGTTGATCACGCACTGCTTGCTCAGCGGCAAGTTGTGCCGACGAATCTAGGGTCGTAAATATTTTTATGCCGCCCCTGAATAGCGCGTTGTAGCGCTGCTGATAATTGGTGCCCAATATGTCAGAGCCATTTAACAAATAATCTTTGACTTCTTCAGTGAAGTAAGTTCGCGAAACATCGCGCTGTGCTTTTTTATTGATCACCTCAGGAATCGCCGGCTTATCACCGATCGCGTCACGCTGCTGTTGAGTAAGCAAACCAGTATCAACAAGTCGATCAAGCACCTGCAGATATCGTCGCCGTGAACTATCGGGATACTGAATCGGATCATAATTTGACGGTGCTTGAATCAGCCCAGCCAAAAACGCACCATCGAGCATCGTCAATTCGCGAACATCTTTGCCGAAATAAACTTCAGCGGCAGCTTGCAAGCCGTACGTGTTGTTGCCGAGATAAATCGTGTTGA
>BJFV01000033.1 GCA_014190055.1 Actinomycetes bacterium | reverse complement strand
ACAGTTCACGCTAGTTCGCGCTATCGCTCTAGGCTTATGGGCTGATGAAAGGCCTGATTCTCTCTGGTGGCGCCGGCACTCGGTTAAGGCCAATTACTCATACGAGCGCTAAACAACTGGTGCCGATTGCTAACAAACCAATCTTGTTTTACGGGATTGAAGCCATGGCGCGAGCGGGCATTCGCGAGATTGGCATCATTGTCGGCTCGACGCGCGAAGAAATCAAATCTGCGGTCGGTGACGGCAGCCAGTTTGGTGTCAAAGTCACTTATATTCCGCAAGATGAGCCTCTTGGCTTGGCGCACTGTGTGCTGATCGCTGACAAGTTTTTGGGAGATGACGACTTCATTATGTATTTGGGCGACAACATGCTCGAACAGGGTCTTGAAGAATTCGTCAACGATTTTGAAAGCGCACGCGCAAGCAACTCGAATGACAAACCTTCGGCGCAGATCTTGTTGTGCCATGTTGAAGACCCGCGACAGTTCGGCGTAGCCGAAGTTGACAAAAACGGACACGTGGTTCGTTTAGTTGAAAAGCCAAAAGACCCGCCATCAGATCTTGCTTTGGTCGGCGTTTATTTGTTTGACAAAACAATTAACAAGGCAGTGCGATCGATCAAGCCGTCTGCGCGAGGCGAACTAGAAATCACAGACGCAATTCAATGGCTCGTTGACAACAAACTTTCGGTGCGACACAAAGTTTTGCAAGGCTGGTGGATTGACACCGGCAAGAAAGACCCGCTTCTCGAGTGCAACCGTCTGGTTCTTGATGCAATGACGCATCGAATTGATGGCGCAGTTGATGCCGCATCACAAATTCAAGGGCGAGTGACCGTCGAAAAGGGTGCGAAAATTTCAAATTCTCGAATTCGTGGGCCAGTAGTTATTGGTCCAGACGCAATAGTCGAAGACAGTTACATTGGGCCCTACACATCGCTCGGCAAAAACTGCCGTGTGATCAAATCAGAAATGGAGCACTCGGTCGTTCTTGACGGCAGTTCGATTATTGGCGTATCGAAACTTACAGATTCACTAATTGGGCGAGATGTCGAAGTGATGCGCAGTGTGCAACAACCGCGCGCGCTGCGTTTGATGTTGGGCGACGATTCGAAAGTTGAGCTTGAATAATGGCCAAGATAACCGAGTCGACTTTTATTAAAGGCGTGCAAATCGTTGAGCCACAGATGCATGGCGACTCGCGCGGAATCTTCATCGAGACTTATCGTCGTGAGTGGTTTCCGCTTGGGCGCGAAATGTTGCAAGCGAACCGTGGCGATCGCCAGGCGGGTTGCATTGTTGGTTTGCACTATCACTTGCATCAAGCCGACTATTGGTATGTACCGATCGGCACATGTCGCGTGGTATTGCACGATTTGCGAGTTGGCTCGCCAACAGACGGAGCAACTCAAGTGATCGACATTGGTGCGAGAGCAGATGGCACGCATGATCATCGAGGCATATTTATTCCGCCAGGTGTTGCGCACGGTTTTGCATCGCTAACTGACATGACGATCACATATTTGGTCGACAGTTACTACAACCCAAAAGACGAATTAGGTTTGGCATACAACGACAAAGCCGTCAAGGCCGACTGGGGCATAGCCGAACCGATTCTGTCTGAGCGCGACGCAGCAAACCCAACTCGCGATGCAATCAAAGATCAGGTTCGCCCGTTCTGGCCGATGCGCACATAAGCAAAATGAAAATTTTTGTTACTGGTGGTGCCGGGTTCATCGGTTCAAATTACGTGCGTTGGGTTTTTGCCAACACCGATCACGAAGTCACCGTGTATGACTCACTTACATATGCCGGCAACTTGTCGACACTGAAAGATGTCGACGACAGTCCGAGATTTAAATTTGTCAAGGGCAATATTTGTCAACCCGGCGATGTTGAATCGGCGATGGCTGGTCACGATGCCGTCGTGCACTTTGCTGCTGAGAGTCACGTCGATAGATCGATCGCTGGCAGCGAAGATTTTATTTTGACCAATTGCTTTGGTACGAATGTCGTTATTGACGCGGCTCGACGACTGAATATTTCGCGAGTTCTTCACATTGGCACAGACGAGGTTTACGGTTCGGTCGAAACCGGTTCGTCGCGCGAAGGTGACCCACTCGAACCAAGAAGTCCTTACTCGGCATCGAAGGCGGGCAGTGATTTGATCGCGCTGTCTTATTTCTCAACTCACGGCACGCCAGTTGTTGTCACGCGCTGCACCAACAACTTTGGTCCATTTCAATATCCTGAAAAAGCAATTCCGTTATTTACAACGAATTTGCTCGACGGCAAGAAGATACCTCTATATGGTGACGGCCTTAACGAACGCGATTGGATCTACGTCGATGATCACTGTTCAGGTGTTCATCTCGCACTTGAGCACGGCAAGCCAGGTGAGATTTACAACATTGGTGCTGGCAATGAAACTGCAAACCGTGTTCTGGTCGACAAACTTTTGGCTCTCTTAGGCAAGGATGAATCGAGCGTGCAGTACGTAGCCGATCGGTTAGGTCATGATCGGCGTTATTCGGTTGACATCACCAAGATAACGAAACTCGGCTGGAAGCGATCACGCTCGCTTGACGAAGCTCTTGAAGCGACTGTGAATTGGTATCGCAACAATCGCTGGTGGTGGGAGCCGCTGAAAGCGAAAAAGTAGTGAGAGTTTTAATCACGGGTAGTGCTGGACAACTTGGAACTGATCTAGTCGCAAGCGCCAAGCAGTCGGGGCTCGAAGTGATTGCGACATCACATGCCGATCTCGACATCACACAAAGAGATTTAGTTTCACAAAAGATCGCCGACTCTTCACCTGATGCAATAATTCATGCCGCCGCTTGGACTGCGGTTGACGCATGTGAGTCAGACTCCAAAAAGGCAATGGCTATTAACAGTGATGGCACGGCGAACGTAGTTAGCGCGGCACGCCAAATTGGCGCCCGAGTCATATATATATCGACTGACTATGTCTTTGACGGCACGAAGGCGACACCTTATATAGAGAGCGATTTGCCGAACCCTCAATCTGTCTATGGGGCTAGCAAGCTCGCGGGCGAACAGAAACTCGACTTGAACCAAGACGCGGTAGTTCGCATTTCGTGGGTTTGTGGTGAGCACGGCAACAACATGGTCAAAACAATTTTGCGACTCGCAGCCACGAGTCCGACACTCACATTCGTCAACGACCAAATTGGTTCGCCAACTTTTACGAGTGATGTGGCACCAGTGTTAATTGAATTCGCGACTCAGTCGCGCGCAGGTATTTGGCACGTCACAAATCAAGGTTCAACTAGTTGGTTTGGTTTTGCCCAAGATGTATTGCGTGCGGCAGAACTAGACCCAAATCGTGTGCAGCCAATCGCAACTGCAGACTTGCGCCCGCAACGACCCGCAAAGCGTCCAGCAAATTCGGTACTAGAAAACGCCAAAATGTGTAAGGCGAACTTGACATTGCTTGACGACTATCACATTCCGTTACAGCGACTTGTTGATCGTTTGGCAAGTTAAGGTTGAGTTGTGGACGAGCGAACACTTCTAAAAGAAATCGAGCCTGTTGCGGCTGATTTACTCAATCGTCATCTTGGCGTCGCAAAAGAGTGGTTTCCGCACGAGATGGTGCCATACAGTCGGGGCAAAGATTTCGAACCAGGCAAGCAGTGGACGCAAAGTGATTCTGACTTCGGCGCTGACGAGATCGAGATGTCAGATGCGGTTCGCGGTTCGCTGTTCGTTAATTTGTTGACCGAAGACAATCTTCCTTATTACTTCCGCGACATCAACTCACTGTTTGGCAATGACGGTGTGTATGGAGAATGGGGACGTAACTGGACGGCCGAAGAAGGTCGCCACTCAATTGTCATTCGTGATTATTTGACTGTGACTCGAGCAATTGACCCAATCGCTCTTGAGCGAGGTCGCATGCAACAAGTGCGCGGTGGTGAAGTACCGGCGCCACTCGACTTATACGAGGCACTTGCATATTTGAGTATGCAAGAACTTGCAACGCGCATTGCTCACCGCAACACGGGCAAAATGATGCACGACGAAGTTGGCGAAGCGATCATGGCACGTGTTGGCAATGATGAGAATTTGCACTATTTGTTTTACCGTGATCTAACAACAGCAGCGATCGCCGTTGATCCGTCAAACATGATCATTGGCATCGAACGAGCAGTACGAACTTTCGCGATGCCTGGTACTGGCATTCCTGATTTTGAGCGACTCTCGAGAGAGATTGCTCGTGTCGGTATTTATGATTTGTTAATTCATCATGACCAGATTTTGCAGCCAGTTGTGATGCGTCATTGGAAACTCGAGCAGGTAACGGGTTTGACAGACGAAGCCGAAAAAGCCCGTGAGGCTTTGTTTAAGCGCATTGAGCGCATTGGCAAGGTCGGCGCCAAGATGGCCTCAGACCGCGTCAGCGCATAAAACGCTGATTCACGAGCGCACGAAAGCCCTGAATTTAGGGGTTAAAACACTCTCAAAGACCCTTGGATGTTACGCGTCCGTAGTTTGCGGGGTTGTGTCGTTTGACATATAGTAATGAGACGGCTTGGTGGGGCCGGGCGTTGAGTAAATAATCACCGAGTTCATTATCCAAAAAACAAGGGGAACAAATGTCAACAATTGAGCAAACAACAAATGAAGTTTCGACAAGTGGTTTGTCGCGACGTCATTTCATTCAGGCAGCAGCAGCAACCGGCGTAGCAGTTCCGTTTGCGCAAATGATCGGTGGATCATCTGTTGGTGCCGCAGGAAAAGTTTTTCGCTATGCAGCTCAGGCTCAAGAAGGTCCAGCAGCCCCGTGGATGACCAAGGGTGGTTCGCTCGGTATTCTCAACGCAGTTGGCTCTTGGCTTTGTGACGTTGCACCGTCTGGTGAACTTAAGCCAAGTGTCGCGACTGCATGGAAGGGTTCAAATGGCGGTCAGACTTGGACATTCACAATACGCACAGATGTGAAGTTCCATGATGGTTCGGCACTTACTGCAGACGATGTTGTTTATACGATCAAGTCGCACCTTAACCCAGCAAACAAGTCGCAATCAGCGGCTCGTATCGGTGACATTGCTGACGTTGTGAAAGTCAACGCGACAACAATTCGTTTTGATTTGAAGAAGGCAAACGCCAACTTCCCATTCGCAGTCTCAAGCTCGAACTACGGCCTCTTGATGCTCAAGAACGGCGCGAAGGGTGACGAGTCATGGATTGCCAAAATGAATGGCACCGGAAAGTGGATTCTTGTCTCGCACAAGGTCAACGAAAAGACCGTGTTCAAGCGCAACGAAAACTATTTCGACAAGGCTCAGATTCCGTCGTTCGAAACAATGGAGCAGATCCAATACGTTTCACAGAGCGCCGCAATTCCAGCATTGAAGACTGGCAAGCTTGACTCGATTCACTTGCTATACGGCAACGAGGCAGACACGCTTCCAAAGTCGAAGTTCTACAAGACATTGGTTCCGACATGCGGTGGTCTCCACATGCATATGCGCGCTGACATCGGTCAATTGACTGACAAGCGCGTTCGCGAAGCAATTGCATTGTCACTTGACCGTGTTGCTTACATCAAGGGCGTGCTTGGTGGTTATGCGTTGCTTGCAAACGACTCAGTAATGGACTCGTTCCCAACTGCTGACAAGTCGGTGCCACAGCGCAAGAAAGACATCGCTCGCGCAAAAGCACTTCTTGCTGAAGCAGGCGTGCCAAACGGTTTCAAAGTAACTCTTCAGAGTTGGAAGCGTGACGACATCGACAAGTTCACACAATTTGTCAAGTCATCGTGCAAAGAAATCGGCATCGACGTAACGGTTGACCTCGACGGTTCAGACGGTGGTGGCGCACGTTGGTACGCCTACTCGGTCTACCCATCGGTCAAGGGCTCGAAGGTTGCCAACAAGGGTGAATGGCTTGCTAGCGAATTCGGTATTGCCGAATGGGCTGGCCGTCCAACGCCAGACGAGTACCTCGTTCGCGAGTGGAAGTCAACTGGCGACTGGAACCCGCACTACCTCGATGCGCCAGAGCTTGACTCAGCAATCGATGCATGGACATCGGCTCTTACTCCAGCCAAGAAGAAGGCTGCGAGTTCGCTGATTCAAAAAGCGTCACTCAAGTACACACCGATCATCATTGTTTACAACGAAACTCGCGTTTCGGTAACTTCGAACAAGGTGAAGGGCGTTGAGTTCAACCAGCAAGGCGCAAACTGGAGTTCAGGTAAGAACGCTTAATTGCGTTTTTGAAATTCAGAATTAATTAAAAGAGAGACCGGCCTAGAAAACTAGGTCGGTCTCTTTTTATTTGTTCAAGCAAATAATTGTTATCGAGGTGCCATTGCTAAACTTGGGTCTTCTATGTTGAGATTTATCGTCAAACGAATCGGACTTTCGATCTTGACGCTCGTCATTGTTTCGTTGATCGTATTTTTGATGACATCGATCATGCCTGGTGACATTGCCAAGCAAATACTTGGTAGAGACGCGACCCCAGAGGCATTCGAAATTTGGAACAAAGAAAAGGGTTTCGATAAGCCACTGGTGGTTCAATACAGCCGCTGGATGGGTGGGGTTTTGACGGGCGATCTAGGCACGTCTCTGCAGTATGAAATGCCGGTCGCAGAGATTTTGGCTCCGGCAGCCAGCAAGTCGGCGCAGTTGGCAATCGTTGCTCTGCTTTTGATTGCCCCGATCAGCATTTTAGGTGGCATCGCTGCGGCAATGAATCGTGGCAAAAAAGTCGACCGAGCTTTGACGGTTGGTGGTTTGTCGGCGGCCGTAATTCCAGAATTTGTGTGGGCAGTTGTTTTGATTTTGGTGTTTGGTGTTGCGATTCGGGTATTTCCAGTATCGGCGTTTCCAGATGAAGAGAACCCGAATCTAATTAGCAGTATTTATCATTTGATTTTGCCGTCGATTGCATTGTTATTTGTGTTGTTCGGCTACATCTCGCGAATCACCCGAGCAGGCGTCATCGAAGCTCTTGATTCTGACTACATGCGCACAGCAGTGCTAAAGGGCTTGTCGAGAAAGACAGCAGTGTTTAAGCACGTTCTTCGCAATGCTCTTTTGCCAACGATTGCCGTTATCGCGACTCAAGTGCCATATCTTGCGGGTGGCTTGATCGCCATTGAGCGAGTGTTTAACTATCCGGGTTTTGGCAACATTCTGCTTGATGCTGTCATTGCAAGAGACTTTCCTTTGTTGCAGACTGCGGTGTTTTTGACGGGTGTTGTAATTATTGTTTTCCAATTGATTGCCGACATTTTGTTTGCAGTTCTTAACCCGCGAATTCGACAAAAGGTGACAGAATGACCGACGAAACAGCAAAGCAAGCGCAACAAACTGTCCTCAGTGAGCGCCTTGCTGTACTCAAAAAGAACAAGGCATTCATCGTTGGTGCGTCGATCTTGGGCTTCTGGGTATTTAGTGCAATCTTTGGCAAGTTCATTGCACGCTATGACCAAGACTTTATGGACTACGAGTACATCAACTCTGCGCCGTCTGGTAAGTATTGGTTCGGTACCGACAGCAACGGCCGTGATGTCTATTCGCGCGTCATTGTCGGTTCACGAATCATCATCGTGATCTCATTTCTCGCGACACTGTTGGGCGCTTTTCTCGGAGCATCTCTTGGTTTGGCTGCCGGTTATCTCAAGGGAAAATTCGACATGGTGTTGATGCGAATTCTTGAGGCGATCTCGGCAATTCCGGTGATCATCATTGCGTTGTTGGCCGTTGCGGCAATCGGTCGGTCTTCATCAATCATCACGATCTTGATTATTGGTTTCATCTTTACGCCAAATGTGGCGCGCACTGTTCGTGCCGCGGTGTTGGGTGAGTCAGAGCTCGAATATGTCGCAGCAGCAAAATTGCGAACTGAAAAAACCGCACATATTTTGTTTCGAGAAGTTTTACCAAACGTGCTGCCGACATTAATCGTTGAATTTACGGTGCGACTCGGATACGCAATTTTTGCCGTCGCGACGCTCTCGTTTTTGGGCGCTGGTCTTGAAGCCGGTTCACCTGACTGGGGCACCCAAGTGGCCGACACTTGGTCTTTGATCTTTACAAACGTTTGGTGGCCGACACTGTTTCCGTCGCTGGCTATCGCGTCAGTTGCTGTAAGCATCAACTTGATCTCGGATGCTTTGTTAGAGGTCTTTGAGCTATGACCACTACACCAACACTTGAATTGCGCAACCTCGAAGTTGCCTACACCGTGCGCGGTATCGACCGACAAGTACTACGAGGTGTTTCGCTATCGATCGCGCCAGGTGAGGCATACGGATTGGTGGGCGAGTCTGGCTGTGGCAAGTCGACTGCTGCATTTGCAGCAATGCGGTATCTGCCGCGCAATGGCAAAATTACAAACGGTTCTATTCTCTTTGAAGGCAAAGACATCGTTGATATCAATGATGATGAAGTAGCGAAACTTCGCCGATCGGCGATTTCGATGGTGTATCAAAACCCAGCAACAGCTTTGAACCCAACGATTCGTATCGGCAAACAAATCGCCGAAGTATTCGAATTAAACGGCGTTTCAAGTTCTGATGCAATGATGATGGCTGAACAGGCACTTACCAGGGTGCAGATCGCCGACCCTGCACGAGTTCTGCGACGCTACGCACACCAATTGTCGGGCGGTATGGCTCAGCGCGTGGTTATCGCAATGGCGTTGGCATCTAATCCGCGGCTATTGGTGATGGACGAACCAACGACCGGTCTTGACGCCACCGTTGAGGCTGAAGTTCTTGATTTGGTTCGCGAGTTGCGTCGTGACACCGGCACCGCGGTTCTGTTTATTAGCCACAACCTCGGAGTTATTCGCAATATGTGCGATCGAGTGGGTGTGCTTTATGCTGGCGCACTTGTCGAGCAAGGTGCCACATCTGAATTGTTCTCGAACCCAAGTCACCCATATACGGTCGGTTTGTTGCGATGTATTCCACGTGGTGGTTTGCACAAGAGCACCGATCGTTTAGACACAATTCCAGGTACGCCGCCTGCACTTGGCACGAACTTCGATGGCTGCGTTTTTGCCGCGCGATGCTCGTTGGCTGAAGATAAATGTCGAACTCAATTGCCCGAAATGGTGACGATTAATGGTTCGCATGTCGCTAGATGTTTTCATAGCGATAAGGCAGGCTCAATGCCACGCTCAATTGAACAAATCGAGTACGCACCTCAATCGACCGGTCATACGGCCCAAGTTGGCGACACACTGCTGAACATTAGTCATCTGTCAAAAGTGTTCAACCAAGATGGCAGCAAAGTTCGTGTGATTAATGATGTATCGCTCACACTTGGAGTTGGCGAAACACTTGGCTTGGTTGGCGAGTCAGGCTCAGGCAAGACAACAATCGCCAAACTTGTGCTTGGCCTAACACCGCCTGAAGAAGGTGGGGTTGTCACGCTCGACGGCAAAGGTTTGGCAAAAACTTTGAATCGTCGCGATGTTACCGATGTCGGGGCAATGCAGATTGTGTTTCAGAACCCAGATCAGGCTTTGAATCGTCGCCACAGTGTGACGCGAATTGTGAGCCGTGCAGTTGAACGGCTGCGTAAATTCAGTTTGACCGCGGCGATCGAGCGTGCTCACGAGTTGTTGTCGGGTA
>BJFV01000032.1 GCA_014190055.1 Actinomycetes bacterium | reverse complement strand
CGAGGACGAGAATGAGATTCTTCGGCGCTACTTCACGAATTTAGATGGCCCTGTTTTTGCACTTGTAAATCTGCCCGAAGTTGTAAAGGGTGCGCTTTTTGCGCGATATAGCCGCAGTGCGAAAAGTTTGAGGCGCTTGTTTCTTGATGAGTTTGTCAGCGATTTAGATCTGAGCGGCGACAAATCACTTGATGCAACAATTGGTCTCGAACGAGCCGAAGATCTTTACGAGAAAGTCTTCGTCGAATACGGCGATGACAGCGTGGCGCAGTTGGGTGGTGTTCACCTTGCTTGTGAACAGGCTTCAAATCTTCTAACCAAAATACTTGAGCGTGGGCGACTGATGAGCTACCTCGAGCAAAGTACGCGCTACATCAACTATGACGCCCGACTTGGCGGCCGCTATCGCTTTTATCGAGATGCAGATATTTTGAACGGCCCATTTGGCACTCGTTATGTCGGTGACATGGACCGAATGTTCGATTCGTATTCGACGATGGTTGAGTCTGTCACTGAACATATTCGTAAAACGGTAAAGCGTGATTCAAACGTTTCTGATTTTGTTTTTAAACAAGCCACTCGCGCCAAGGGGCTCGATGCAGTGCGCGGAGTTCTGCCCGCGGCGTCTCTTTCGAACTTGGGTATCTACGGCACTGGTCAAGGCTACGAAGCACTGTTGTTGCGCATGCGCGGACACAACCTGCCAGAAGCACGACTCTACGCAGACATGATGCTCACTGAGTTGCGAAAAGTTGTGCCAAGTTTCTTGCGCCGAGTCGATGTCGCAGATCGCGGAGGCCGTTGGACAGAATATTTGGCCGAGCGCGAGGGAGAAACTGTCGAGCTTGTCGATGAATATTTCGGCGCTCTTGATCCAAATGATTCACAAGAAGTTGTGCTCACTGACTTCGACCCTGAAGGTGAAGATAAATTGCTCGCTGCAATTTGCTATTCGAGTTCACACCTACCTGAGTCGCAATTGTTAAACGAAGTGCGAGAACTGAGCCACGATCGACGCGTTGCACTGATTCGGGCTTATGTAGGTAATCGTGAGAATCGTCGACACAAGCCAGGTCGAGCATTTGAGCGAATTGACTACCGATTCGACGTATTAGGTGATTACGGCGCTTTTCGAGATTTGCAGCGCCACAGGCTCTTGACAATCGAGTGGCAACGTCTGACACCTCATCACGGCTTCGTTCGGCCTGAGTTGATTGTCGAGGCTGGATTAGGGGATCAGTTTGATGAGGCGATGGAACGCTCGAGTTCGCTCTATGACGCGCTCTTGCCTGATTACCCAAGTCAGGCACCATATGCAGTTTCGATGGCTTACCGCCTGCGCTATGTCATGCAATTTAATGCGCGCGAGGCGATTCACATGCTTGAGTTGCGTTCGTCGCCTCAGGGACACCCGTCGTACCGTCGTGTTGCAATCGAGATGCACCGGCTAATTGCCGAGCAGGCAGGCCACAAGGCAGTAGCCGAGGCAATGACACATCTGGTTAAGGATGCGCCCGAACTAGAGCGTCTTGACTCTGAACGGCGCGCAGAGGCTCGGCGAAAATAATGGGTCTCGCACCGATTTGGAGTTATGGCCTCAGATATCCGATACTATGCGCGCTTCAAATGAATCGACTTATAGGACAACATGGCTGACGAAGAAGAAATTGAAATTGAGGGCGTCGAGGAGATCGCGCCTGACGAGATCGGCCCAGACGATTTGGCCGATGTTGAAGGTGACATTGACCCCGACGAGCTGCTCGAAGCCGAAGAAGATCTCGAGTCTGACCCCGATGTTTTAGTTGTTGATCCTTTAATTACTGATGAGGGTTCGACGTTGGCGCCTGCCGATGTCGCAAAGCCCAAGTCACTAGATGACGATGACGACGAAGATGACTTGCGCACGGAAGATGATGTTGAAGCCGACTTGTCGTCGATCTTGCAAGAAAAATTGTCGTCACCACAAGAGACTGCGCCTGATGAAGAGGAAGAGATTGTTGGCGATGATCGAACCGACGGAGTTGAGCGCCTACAGCCGCGTCGTCCGGACGAGACGCAGTGCACGCATTGCTTTTTGTTGGTTCGTCAAAATGCTCCTGGTTGCCCAGTCGAAGACGACGCTTGTCCTTTGTTTAAAACTGCCTAGTTTTTGACGTGCAAGTTTTTACTCGCAGAGCATCTGAGAGTGACTGTGAAGTTTTAGAAAATCTTGAGTCTGAGGCTCGGGCAAATCTTGATCACTTTCGTGGCGGGATAAGACTTGGAGATGAGTTTGAGTTAGTCGGCAAACGATGGGCGAGTGTTATAGCCGACAGCTCAACCAACACGTTTGTTGCGGGCGTAGATGAAACAGTGATGGGCTATTTGGTTGCAAAACTCGGCCAGACGAATTCTGGAAAGATTGCGACTATAGAACAGGTTTTCGTAACTAAAGATGCTCGCAACATCGGAATCGGCGATGCATTGGTAAGCGCAACAATCGCTTGGGCAAAAGCTGAGTCGCTTGTTGCTCTCGACGGTTTTGCGTTGCCTGGCGATCGAGAAACCAAAAATCTCTTTGAGCGCTCTGGTTTGGTGGCGCGATTGATAACCGTTACTACTGATTTGAAGAACTAGACGGTTAGAAGACTATTTTCCTTGCCAGTTTGGCGGGCGCTTTTCGATAAAAGCAGTTAAACCTTCTTTTGTGTCTTCAGACGCCAATACTGCGCCGAATTCTTTGTTTGTCATATCGATCAGATTTTGATCTGACTCTGTTTCAGATGCCAAAACGATCTTGCGGCTCGCCCAAACTGCGAGTGGGGCGGCTTTGCAGACTCGCAAAGCGAGATCTATGGCCGCATCGAGTGAAGCGTTTGGTTCAACAAGTTTGTTGACCATGCCGAGTTCGTAGGCCCGCTGTGCCGAGAACGGTTCGCCGGTGAGAATTGCCTCCATCGCTGCCGCACGACCGATTGCACGCGGCAATCTGAAGAGTCCACCAGCGCCAGCAATTAAGTTTCTTGTTGCTTCAGCAAGACCAAAGGCCGAACGTGTGGAGGCCACGAGCATGTCACAAGCGAGAACAAGTTCGCATCCTCCAGCAGTTGCCAAACCGTCAACTGCCGCGATGACTGGTTTTTTACGGTCGCGATAAACGAACCCGCCAAAGCCACCGCGCTTTGTATTTAAGCCCGCTGCTTGCCCAGAATTAATTGCCTTCAAGTCAGCGCCTGCACAAAAGACTGGGCGCTCTTGACCAGCGGTGTTTGCTGCCAACACACCGATCCAGACGTTTGAATCGGCTTCAAGTTTGTCGATTGCTGCTTCAAGAAAGCTGGCGACATCACCGTTGACGGCGTTGCGCGCCTCAGGACGGTTCAGTGTGATGATTGCGACTTTGCCTCGGACTTCGTATTCAACGATGTTTGCCATATGGCAAGGTTAATTGATTAGGCGGATTGGCTCGCAGTTGAATCGGCGTCTGCAGGCTGGTCGGCTACTGGCGCTGAATTATCGCTGTCGGACTTTGTGCTGTCTGACTTTGCGTTGTCTGGCTTGGCGGCTTTCGGCTTGCGTTTAAATTCGCGCTTTGGTCGAGGTGGGCGCAATGGACGAGGTGTCTGCGCACCAGGTTTAACTTCGATAGCAAATAGTGCAGCAATTTGAGGAATGAGCGGTGCGAGTCGCTTAACGGTTTGCCGCAAAGCATCTGTCGTTGCTTGTGGTGCGCCAAGTGGTTTGACAGATGTTCGTATAGGCGAGAAGGCAAGTGCTTCGAGAATTGCTATCCAACGATCTGAACTTGCTTCGTTTGACAACGAATCGGCAGCCGCCTTTGTGAGTTGCTGGCCAAGATCAGCAGGAAACAAAACACCTGCTTTTGGCGGCTCACCTGAGAGTTTGATTGCCCGAAGAACGCGTGCTGCCGCAAGTGCAGCTTTGATGTCTTCGAGCCACTGAGTCATTTCGCTTTCTTGACGGTGCTTGAGAGCGAGCTTAAGTTCTGTGGCAAGTTCTCGCGTTGTTTCGTCGCGAACAACCATCGGGTCATCTGCACCTACAACTACTGCACGCAAATCGCGGAGGTCGAGAAGAGCAAGTTCGCTCTTGGCGGCCTCGGCCTTGTCGAGCCACTCTGCAACACGCAGTTTTGGCAAAATATCTTGAGCCATCGAGATTAAACCATCCGCTTTGATTTCAGGTTTGCCCTCGGCTTTGAGTTGGGCGTTCTGAGTTTTGATTGCTTCACGCACGGCACGAATGCCACCAGCAAGTGCGCGTTCGGCGACACTTCGTTGCTCAGCAGGCAGCGACTGCAAGACGGCTGAACGGTGTTTGCGATTTGGCTTGAGACGTTTAGCAACAGGACGGACAGGAAGTTGAACTACCGGTGCTGCCGACTTGTCAGCAGGTGAGCGTGGCGTACGCTCACGAGGTGCGCGCTCGGAGCGTGGTTTGCGCTCGGCGTTATCGGTGCGTGCAGGACGATCAGTACGAGGCCCGCGCTTGTCACGCTGTGGTCGATCGGATTTTGATTTTTTCGCGAGTTTTTCGGTAACACCTGTAAATGGCTTGTCGTCAATCAATTGGAGGAAGGTTGCCTTCTGTGATTTGTCACGTTGCGGCACTACCGACAGAACTGTTATGCCATCAATGTCAAAGTCAGCTTCGATCTTCAGTACGTCGCCAACCTTGGACTCTTTTGGCAAAAGTGAAGACTCAACGACGCCTTTAGGAACTTTGGCTCCGGCTGCGCGCCATGTCCATGTTCCGTCTTCGCGCGTGCTTGTTAATTCGATCTCAAGACGCCTAGACATGAGCCTTTACGGTATAGGCAAACTTCTGATTTGACATATTTGCATTGCAAAACTAGTACCGTAATTTCGTGGCAATTTACGCATTGGGTGATCGCGTACCAAAAATTCATGACACAGCGTTCGTGCACCCTGAAGCGGTAGTAATCGGTGCAGTCGAGATTGGTGCTGAGTCAACAATTTGGGCCGGTGCAGTATTACGCGGCGACGACGGTGAAATCCGAATCGGTGCGCGCACAAGCATTCAAGACAATTGCGTGATTCACACGACACCAGAGACGCCGACAATCGTTGGTGACGACTGCGTGATCGGACACATTGTTCATCTCGAAGCATGCACCATTGCGTCTGGCGCGCAAGTGTCATCGGGCGCAATCGTTTTGCATCGCGTGGTGGTTGAAACTGGCGCAATAGTCGGCGCTAATTCAGTTGTGCTCAACGACACCGTTGTGCCCGCTGGGGCATTGGCTGTTGGCTCGCCGGCAGTGATTAAAGAGGGTCGAGCGCGAAGCCAAGATATTGAGCACGGCGTGCGTGTCTATGTTGCAAAGGGCAAAATTTTCAAAGAAAAACTTCGCAAGATCAAAGATTGATCTTTGTCGCGCATTGCGATCACTTGCGACTTTTAGCCGACCACCGCCAAGAGTTGAGAAAGATCGAGTCGTTCTGATTCGACCAAATAATGGTGTGCGGCATCGCGTCTGAATTGCGAACAAAGATCGGGTCTAAAAAAGCGAGCACCTTCTCGAATCACATAATTCAAAATAAAAAATCGATATGCGAATGGCAAGAATTCAATTTCGGTTCGACTGAGCGGATAAACCTGGTGATATGCAGAGATAAATTTCACGAATCTCGGCTCAGTCAGCGTGTGTGCCGAATATGAGAACTGAGTTTTATCGCCGGTGCGCGATGACACACGGCTTAGGAAATAGAAATCAAGTAGGCGAGACTCGATACGAAACCAGTCGTAATCCCATCTGGTTGAAAACTCAAATGTTGAATTGCGGTTTTGATTGGCTGACCGAACTGAGAAATTACCTAAATTCCAATCCACCAAAATCGGTATTCGAACCCATTCGTCATAGTGAATTTTTTCTAGGTGCAATAGCAAGTCATGTGTGTAGCGCTGCAACGTTGAGATGGCCAAAGAGTCAAGACCGAAGTGAGATTCGGCTTCGTCATCGCGAAGCAGATCGTATAAATGAATCGCGTCACCTTTTACCGAGTTAGATGTAGGCGGCAGGCTAGGGCTGATCGCGGCGCACGCTAAGTGAAACTCAGCGATTTCGCTTGCCAGAGTGACCACATCGTCGTCGTTCAAAATTCGCGGCAGTCCGGTGTTGCCCTGAACATCTGTATAAAAGACCGCCCAACATTGCCCGTCGTACCAAGTGAAAGGGCGTCCATTTTTTGTCAGCACTTCGGCCAAAAAGCCAGACCAACGACCGCCACGCAACAGTGAACTACACCGCGCGAGCCGATCATGGTCTTCGGCAAATTGAAAATATGAACCGTATGAACTGACTTTTGCAATCAGGTTTGAACCGTCGGACATCGTGATGCGAAAAACTCGATTCGTTGAAACGTGAGCCGAGACCTCGTCGAAATTTACGATTCGTCGAGCGTCGCCATAACTGGCCCAAGCATCTAAAACATTTTGTTTCGCATTGGGTAACGATTCGCTAGTAATTGGCGCCCCGAAAACCATGATTCATTCTCGCAGAACTGCAACTAGCGAAAGCGAGATTGCTACGAGCGAGCGCGAATGCCAATTGGCGCGATCAAATGGAAGCCCGCTTGATGTCGCTGTTCTTCAGATTCGCCACCCCAGAAACCGTATTCATGATGATTGCGGGCAAAGTCGCGACAAGTTGAAAGCACTTCGCAGGTCTCACATACTGCACGTGCCATTTGCTCACGTCGTTCACGAGCTTGCGGTCTCTCAGCAGCCGGCGGAAAAAATATGTCCGATAAGCCACGACATGCGGCGTCGTTCATCCACTTGTCATCTGTCTCAAGTCTTCTCTGAAAGAAGTCGCTAGCGGACACATCTGCAAACTAGGCGATAACTAACTGATCAGTCAATTAGATCTTGAGCGCTTGTGAAACTCCCTCGGCGAATAGGTCGACGTCTTCCAAAGTCGTGTCCCAGGCGGTCATCCAGCGGTATTGATTGTTCGCGATGTCCCAGTCCCAAAAGAAGGTCCAGTCTCGAAGTGCGGTGGCGACTGAGCTTTCAATCGTCGGAAACAGACTGTTAACCACAGGGGGAGTAGCCAACCCGAGCGATTGATGGTGACGAGTTTTCTCGTAAAGGGCGAGTGCCATCGAGTTTGCATTGGCAGCAAGTTTGAAGAGCAAATCGTTTTGAAGAAACTCGACGTATTGCGCTGAGACGAAACGCATTTTCGAATTGAGTTGCCCAACTTGTTTGCGGATGTATTCGACGCGTGAAGCAAGACTCGTGTTGAAAAAGACAACGGCTTCACCGAACATTAAACCTGCTTTGACACCACCGAAGCTCAACACGTCGATTCCAGCGTCGATTGTGAAACTTCGCAATGCTTTGGCTGACGCACCGAGCGCGACAGCGGCATTAACTATTCGCGCGCCATCCATGTGCACGAGCATGTCGAGTTCGTGTGCAGTTTCACAGATCGCACGCACTTCTTCGGCCGTGTAAATCGTGCCCATTTCGGTTGCTTGTGTAATTGACACAACCGCTGGTTCTGCGTGATGAATGCTGCCGCGTAGGTGAGCGACGCCTCTGATGTCGCTCGGGCGAAGTTTGCCGTCAACAGTCGGAACATCGATCAACTTTGCGCCGAGAAATCTCTCTGGTGCGCCGGCTTCATCTACGGCGATGTGTGCAGTCGAAGTGCAGACAACTGCTTGGGCGGGTTTGAGCATGCAGGCGAGTGCGAGAACATTTGCACCGGTGCCGCCAAAAACAAACTCAGTTGTGACTTCGGCATCGAAAAGCTGATTGAATAGTTTCTTCGCGAGAGGCGTGTGCTGGTCGTGTCCGTATCCAAGAGCATGAAAACTATTTGCTCGAGCGACAGCCTCAAGAATGGCAGGGTGGACACCAGCGGCGTTGTCGGAGGCCATTAGACGCTTCGGTGCTGGCAGCGAAATCTTCACCGAATAAGTATGCCTTTGGATAATCCACCAATACCTCGGTCAACAGGCGTAGGTTTTTGTCATGACGAAATCACTTGAACTAGCCGGTGTGCAGACCGAGAAGCCTGTTGATTCATCACGCTGTCAATGGTGTCGATCGCCGATTAGCCAGCGTTCAGGTGCTGGGCGACCAAGGCGGTTTTGCAGTCAGTCGTGTCGCCAGTGGGACTGGGTGGCCCGCCAGCGAGCCAATGAGCTGGCCCTCAGCGAAGACGAGTTGGTCATCGCGCGCAAAGAACTTGACGCCTTGCGTGACCAGGTGTATGTACTGAGGTGTGCGATAGCCGACGTTGAGGCTGACTTAGACCCGTCAGTCGACCCGACGACAAGAGACTTCAAGGCGGCACTTAAATGGTTGCTACAGGCAGCCAAACCTTTGGCCCAAGATCAGTTGCATCCGAGTCCGAGCCGAGCGGCGTAATGCGTAAATCTCTATTTGGCTTGATTACTCTGGTTCGGGGTTTCGCCCATAATGTTAGTTATGTAAAGTTAATATAGACTAGAATAAGGCAAATAAACACTTTGAACAACTCCCCGTCGTCTGGCTTGCCAGCACCAAAAAGTCAATTGCCAGAAATTGGTTGGTCAGCAACCGACGTTTTTGACAGCCTCGAATTGATGCGTGCACGCGATGTGCGCTGGCGCGAAGGCCGCGCGTTCAGTCTCGCCTACAACGCTGGCCCCGACGCCTTAGCGGTCGCTGAAGAGGCCTACAGGCGTTTTAGTGGCGAGAACGCTCTGAGTACCGATGCCTTCCCCAGCCTGAAACAGATTCAAGCCGAGGTTGTGGCGATGGCCGGAGTTTGGCTGGGCGCGACGCCCAACTCGGCCGGTTTCATGACCTCAGGCGGCACAGAGAGCATCCTGATGGCTGTCAAGGCGGCTCGAGATCGTCTGTTAGCCGAGCGACAGATTCACCAACCAAATATGGTTTTGCCCACTTCTGCACATGCGGCTTTTGCCAAGGCTGGCGCCTACTTCGGGGTCGAAGTTCGCCGCGTCGCCGTTGGGCCCGACTGGCGCGCCGATGTTGCAGCGATGCGCAATTGCGTGGATGAAAATACGGTTCTGATTGTCGGCTCAGCGCCGCAGTATCCGCAAGGTGTTGTTGACGACATTGTCAGCATTGCCAAGATTGCAAGCGATGCCCAAATTAACTGTCACGTTGATGCCTGCATGGGCGGTGTCACGCTCGCCTACTTAGAGCGTCTCGGCGAGAAAATCGCACCGTGGAATTTGCAAGTGCCTGGTGTTAGTTCGATTTCGGTCGACCTACACAAATTTGGTTACACATCCAAAGGCGCATCTGTGATTATGTATGCGTCTAAACATTTGCGTTCGTATCAAGGCTTCGTCACTGCTGATTGGCTCGGCGGCATGTACGGCTCATCAGGTGTGCTCGGCACTAAATCTGGTGGCTCGATGGCGAGTGCTTGGGCCGTGATGCATTTTCTCGGCGATGATGGATACTTGCGTCTCACGCGCCAAGCGCGCGAAGCAACTTTGCAATTGGCCTCAATAATTCGTAATTCGCCTGAGTTAGTTTTGCGCGCCGAGCCCGAGTCGACACTTTTGTGTTTCGGTGCGCAAGACCCGACTGCGCTCAATGTTTTTGCAGTCGCTGACGAGCTCTCAAAAAGTGGTTGGTATGTAGATCGCCAGACACCCCCCGACTCGCTGC
>BJFV01000031.1 GCA_014190055.1 Actinomycetes bacterium | reverse complement strand
CACACACTTTGTCTGGGCGATTTGTAACTTTGGCCATTTCAATCACGGGCAGAGTGCTCGTGTTTGTTGACAAAATGCAACTTGGCTTGACTGCTTTGTCGAGTGCAGCGAAAAGCTCTTTTTTTGTGGCGAGATCTTCGGCTACTGACTCGATTATTAGATCACAATTTGCCAAATCTTCAAGTTTGCTTGTTACGCAAACATGAGCCATTGCCGCATCGAGTTGTTCTTGGGTAATTTTTGATTTTGCCAATTGTTTTTTGAGGCTGTTTTCAATCGCATTTTTGGTTGCGTCAGCCGTCTCTTGACTGCGAGATCGAATCACGACGTCGATTCCTGATTTAGCGATCACTTCAGCAATACCTGAGCCCATGATGCCCGAGCCAATTACGCCAACAAGTTTCACCCGTGCGACTGTAGTTGCGCCGGATTACTTTGCCAAACTGTGGCTTGAAGAACACCTTGCATTAACTCGGCACAGGTAACCTCTGGCAAGTGAACAGTCAACATTTAAATGGGCTCGTCGGTGACCCAAAAAGACTGATCGGTCTAGAGGCAGTCCATAATTTTCGAGACTTAGGTGGCTATCCAACAGTCACTGGTCAAGTTACGAAGTGGCGAACTCTATTTCGCGCCGATGGCCTCTACAGGCTTACTCTGCAGGATGCACAAACTGTGATTGACCTCGGCGTGCAAACTGTCATTGACTTACGAACTCAAAAAGAAGTGCAAAATCGTGGAACATTTCCTGTTAAACAATTTCCTGTCAATTTTCATCACCTGCCGATTATTGATGCGACATGGAATGACGGCGATACTCCCGAGATTGAAGACGTTGTCGAGTTCTTGGTTTGGGCATATCGCGAAATGCTCGACCGCGCTTCAGAGAAGTTCGCCGATGCAATCAAATTGATCGCCGCCCAAGATGTATTGCCCGCAGTTTTTCATTGTGCTGCCGGCAAAGATCGCACTGGGGTG
Source organism: Actinomycetes bacterium (assembly GCA_014190055.1). Lineage (GTDB taxonomy): Bacteria > Actinomycetota > Acidimicrobiia > Acidimicrobiales > Ilumatobacteraceae > BACL27. Next base: position 8,698 of record BJFV01000031.1, on the reverse strand, counting down.
CTCGCTGCGTTTATCTTGTCAATTCTTGACGTGCCCGAGGAAATTATCAGCGCTGATTACGGTAAAACCGCCGAGGGCATGAAGCGACTAATCGAATGGGCAAAAGTTAAACAACCAGAATTAGCGGACGCATACGCCAACATGCCGGCTCGTTTTGCCGCTTCAGACCCGCGCGCAATGACAATTGTTCTTGACGGCTTGAATACGAAACATGGATCTGTGCAGAACTATTTGCGAGAAATCGGTGTCGACGAAAAAACTTTCGCTGCGCTTCGTGCAGATTTACTTGATTAGCGAAAATTAACTCTCGGTAATTTTCACAGAAATTATTCGAATTTCTTCTTTCGGTGGCACGCCGTTTGTTACTGGGTCGCTGTTGCCCGCCTTATCTAGCGCGGGCAATGTGGTGTCAAGACCTGTTGTTACTTGACCAAACAGCGAGTAGCTCGGTGGAAGTGTCATGCCTTGCTCACCTGAAATTATGAAGAATTGGCTGCCATTTGTGTTTGGCCCCGAGTTGGCCATCGCCAATGAGCCAAGTTTGTATTCGCCCGCTGCCGGCAATTCGTCTGAGATTGCATAACCAGGGCCACCGGTGCCTGTCGCAGTTGGGTCACCACACTGAACAACAAAAGTTGGTATTGCACGATGACAAACGGTGTTATCAAAATACTTTGATCGTGCCAAGTTAACGAAGTTGTTAACCGTGCCTGGCGCCTTTGTTGGGTCGAGCACCACAGTCAGATCGCCTTTGTTAGTTGTGATTAGTGCTGTATATGACTTCGCTGGGTCAATGCAAAGTTTTGGCGCGGCGGCGAATTCTCGAACTTGATCTCCAGAGCCATCAGTTGGTGCACACTCGCCTTCACCAAATTCAAAAGGCCCTGCCGGTGCAGGCGCGACAGTTGTTTCAGCAACCGAAGTTTCGGTTGTTTCGGGCGCTGTCGCACTGTCGCTCTCGGGCCACAAGTTGATGACGGCAACAATTGCGACAACAACACCAACGAGCAGTGCGATTCGTGTGCTACGGCGAACCAATTTCTGTCGTTGAATTTGCTTTTCAAGTTCGCTTTGGCGAGCTCGACGATTTTCCTTTTGGCGGTTACGTTTATCTGTGCCCATGAGGTGAAAATGCTACAGGTCGGCAACACGAGTAGAGGTAGCGTTGAAGCCCGTGGCGTTGATCGTTCAAAAATATGGAGGCACATCAGTTGCCGACCCTGAGCGAATGCGCAATGTCGCGCGCCACATCGCAGCGACGAAAGCTCAAGATAACCAGCTGGTAATTGTTGTTTCGGCAATGGGCAAAGCCACCGACAATCTGTTGGACCTAGCTCGTCAAGTATCTTCGGCGCCGACTGGTCGTGAAATGGATATGTTGCTGACAACAGGTGAACGAATCAGTATGTCGCTGCTTTGCATGGCGCTTCAAGATCTTGGCGTTGATGCGATGAGTTTCACGGGCAGTCAAGTAGGCATCATCACGGACACGGTGCACGGTCGCGCAAAAATTTTAGAAATTAAGGGCGATCGAGTTCGCGAAGCACTCAGCGAAGGCAAAGTTGCTGTCGTCGCCGGTTTTCAAGGTGTCAGTACTGCAAAAGAAATCACGACACTCGGTCGCGGCGGCAGTGACACCACTGCTGTTGCACTTGCCGCCGCACTAAAAGCCGATGTATGTGAAATTTATACAGATGTAACGGGTGTGTTTACTGCTGACCCACGCATTGTGCCTCAGGCTCGCAAACTAAAGCACCTGGAATTCGACGAGATGCTCGAGATGGCAGGTGCCGGCAGCAAAGTGTTGGCATTGCGAAGCGTCGAGTTTGCGCGCAACCACAATGTGCCGATTCATGTGCGCTCAAGTTTTACCTGGGAGCAAGGAACATGGGTCACAGGTGAAGTACGAAAAGGAGAACAGAACATGGAAGAACCAATAATCTCGGGCGTAGTTCACGACGCCAGTGACGCAAAGATCACGGTGCTTGGTGTGCCTGACCAGCCTGGTGTATCAGCCGCATTGTTTGAACCACTCGCAGGCGCGAACGTAAATGTCGACATGATCGTGCAAAACACTTCAACGGCAGGCACAACTGATATTTCGTTTACTTTGCCAAAAACAGACGTTGCCAATGCACAACCAATTGTCGAGAGAATCGCCAAACAAGTAGGCGCAACAGGAGTAACTCAGGACACGAATATTGCAAAGATTTCACTCGTTGGTGCTGGCATGAAGTCAAGCCCTGGCATCGCCGCGAAAATGTTTCGTGTTTTGGCTGACAACAACGTCAACATCGAAATGATTTCGACGAGCACGATTCGAATCTCAGTTGTTGTGGCTGCGCCAATGCTTGAAAAAGCAATTCGATCTTTGCACACGGCATTTGATCTTGACAGTGGCGAGGACTATTCGGCGCCTCTACCAGTGCGCAAATAGCAACTAAATTGTTCTCAATATGAAGTCTCGTCGCGCTATGAATTTGCGCGCACATCACCTGCCATGGAACTCCGCTGGCAACGTCGCCGACAATGACCTGACTGCAGACGACGTTGTACGAGAAACCGGCTGGGTCTTTAACAACGAAACGGGTGACGAACTAACACTGAAGGCATTCGTTGAAACTGGCGACAAAGAAGTGCAGCGTTACATTCGGTTGCTACAGCTTGAGAAATTTCAATTCGAAAACTCGACACTGTTAGAAATCGGCAGTGGCATTGGCCGTATGACATCAAGCTTCACAAATCGGTGCCGCGCGGTTATCGCAGCGGATGTCGACTCGGCATTTCTCGAGCGCTGTCGACAAACTGTTGCAAGATTTGGCCGTATTGATCGACTGAGCACATTACATGTTGCAAACGGCAAAACTCTCGGACGCGCCGACAAATCTGTTGATATGACGTTTTCTTACATAACTCTGCAACACTGCCAGCCACAAGACGCTCTCAACTTGGTCAGTGAAGCAATTCGGGTGACCCGCAGCGGGGGCTTAATCGTGCTCAATTTTCGCACATGGGTAGCCAGCGACGTGGTGCTCGTTCCTCTTGGCATTGCTGTGCGCCGATTATGGAAAATGCCTGTTTTGGGTCGACGTCTTGCGCGATGGCGGTGGTCAACCCGACTGGGTTGGCAAGCCAACAGACTAAAACCAGACACGGTCTTACAAGACTTTGAGTCACAACTGCGTGAGATCAAAATATTCCATTCGGTGAAGCGCAAATTGGCAGTTGCTACATCGCGGGAGAACAGTGTGCAGACCATACCGACAAACAGAATTAATCCAAGCCACTGGTGGTTGGTCGCTCAAGTATCCTAAACGCGTGACAAAAAAACTATCTCTCGGCATTGTCGGCGCAACCGGCATGGTCGGCAGTGTGATGCGCACTCTGTTGATCGAACGAAACTTTCCTGCGACATCGGTTCGGTTTTTCGCATCTGCAAAATCAGCCGGTTCAATAATCGAATGGAACGGCCAAAAAATTACGGTTGAAGATGCCTCAACAGCCGACACAAGCGATCTAGACATCGCAATTTTTTCGGCTGGCGCTACAACTTCTCGGGCGATTGCTGAAAAATACGCAAAGCAAGGCACAATCGTCATTGATAACTCGTCGGCATGGCGAATGAACCCAGATGTTCCTCTAATCGTTTCTGAGGTCAACCCCGAAGATATTGCGAACGCAAAACTTGGCATCATCGCAAATCCGAATTGCACAACCATGGCGGCAATGCCAGTGCTCAAGCCATTGCACGACGCCGCATCTCTGGTGCGAATGGTCGCAAGCACATATCAAGCCGTCAGCGGTATGGGTGTTTCTGGTGTAGATGAATTGCATGAACAGATAAAGACAGGTGCGTCGAATGCAAACGAACTCACTTATAACGGTGAAGCAATTGCATTCAAACCTGCCGTCAAGTTTCCACGCACAATTTCTTACAACGTCATACCGTTTGCGGGCAATTTGGTTGACGATGGCATGCTTGAAACAGACGAAGAGAAAAAACTTCGCAACGAATCACGAAAAATTCTGCATATTCCTGATTTGCGAGTCTCAGGCACATGCGTGCGAGTGCCGGTGTTTACCGGTCATTCGCTTTCGCTGACTCTTGAATTCGAAAAAGACATCACGGTTGATCAAGCTCACAAAATTTTGTCGAATGCAGTCGGCGTTAGCGTCGTTGATGTGCCGACACCGCTGATCGCAGCAGGTAAAGATCCGAGTTTTGTCGGACGAATTCGTCAAGATCACTCGATTGACGGAAACAAAGGTTTAATTCTGTTCGTTTCAAACGACAATTTGCGCAAAGGTGCGGCACTTAACGCCCTACAAATTGCCGAAGTTATTGTTGCGAACCGAAAGTAATTCTTAAACTTCGACAGGCACGCCTTCGTGCCAGTTTTTGCCCGCGACAATTGCATCTGCTGCTCGGCGAAGACGCAAAGAGTCGAGTGGCTTGATAAGCCAGCCCTGAGCGCCGCTTCGCTTGGCCAAGTGAACATCGGCGATTCGATCGAGCAACATCAAAACTGGCACCATTGGCGACCGACCATCACTGTGGTCAAGGCGTAAATCCATTGTCACTGCCATTGCGCCCATTGAGCCACACTGCAAATCTAAAACTGCAAGATCGGGTGTGCGTTGCTTTATGGCACGCGACACATCACGACCGTCTCGGCAAACGACAAACGACGTATCTGATGTACCGAGTGCTGCGTGCACCTCGTCGAGCACCCACTGAGCATCTGTTGCCAACAAAATATGCACGCGCAAATGTTAGCGTAAACGCCACCGCACGAACATCTGGAGACAAGGACGAGCTTGCAAAAATCAATGATTAATTTGCGAAAAGTGTTGTCGTTTACGATGCTCATTTCGGCTCTTGCGATCACATTTGGCGCATCGCAGGTGGCAAACGCCGAAGGTGGCACCAACGATCTGGCGCCAGTCGATGTAGTTGAAGTAAACGGTTTGATTGACGAGATCGTGGTGCGCGATATCGAACAAGCAATTGAACGAGCAGAAGCATCAACCTCGCAGGCCGTGATTTTGCAAGTCAATTCATTGGGTGGCGTTGTTTCAAAGACGCGAATGGAAGCTCTATTCAACAAAATTATTGACTCGAAGATACCGATTGCAGTTTGGGTTGGACCGACAACTGCACGCGCCTACGGCAGCGCTGCACAGTTGTTGGCAGTTGCCGATGTCTCGGCAATGGCTGACGGCACTCGCATTGGCAAAACCGGAAAACTCTTGACAACAAACGCTGGCGAAGTGAGTTTTGGAAACGCGTCAGCAACATTGCGTGCGACGACTGTCAACTCGAAAGAGGCCAAGCGCCTTGGCGCATTGAAACTAACAACCGACGACGAAGGCGTGCCCGTTTTGCGCAACATGCTTTTGGCGATGAACGGACTCTCGATTAAAGGTCGAGTTCTGCAAACCGTTGTCGAGGTCAATTCTGACTCGGGCGATGAGTTGATCCGCGAGGCCGCAACAACCAGATTTTTTAAACTTGGTTTAATCGAACGGCTACTTCACACGGCAGCCAGTCCGCCAGTCACTTTTTTGCTGGTGATAATCGGCTTGGCTCTGCTGATCTTTGAATTTTTCACCGCCGGCATCGGCATCGCTGGTGTTGTTGGTGCCGTTTGTGTCGTTCTCGGTAGCCACGGGTTGGCAACTTTGCCGCTTCGCGGTGCAAGCCTTGCTGTGATTATTGTGTCGATGCTTTTGATGTCGATTGATGTACAAGTTGGTATTCCCAGATTTTTCACTGGTGCAGGTCTGATTTTGCTTGCGCTTGGCAGTTTGACATTGTTTAGAAGTAGCGACGGTGGTGAAATTCGTTTGTCGTGGCTGACGTTTATCAGCGGAATGATTGCAATCTCGTTGGCGTTTGTAGTTGGTATGCCCTCGATGGTGCGCACTCGCTTTGCCACGCCGACAATTGGTCGCGAGTGGATGATCGGCAGCACCGGTCGGGCCGTAGGCACGATTAATCCGTTAGGCATTGTGCAGATTCATGACGCGCAGTGGCGAGCCCGTACAAATCGTTCGACGCCAATTCAAGATGGTCAAGAATTGCGTGTTGCAGCAATCGACGGTGTCACACTCGAAGTTGAGCCGCTTGAAGGTGCCGCGCGCGACTACCGCGAAATGCGTAAACCAAAGGGCGAATAAATCTCAGACTTGAGACGGCTCGCCGTTGAGCCTTGCTCCGCCAACGCGTAAGTCACCGTTTCGTTTTGTGATTGCTCGGCGGTCTAGTGCTTCAAGCAACGGCACTGCATGCTTGCGGGTGATGCCGAGGGTCTCACGAAATTGAGAAACCGTGAAACCATTCGGGTGCTGTTGCAATATTTTCTGAACGTTTAAGCGAGCAATTTCGAGTGCGCTGATGTGAAAGACAACGCCATCAATGTCGACAAATAGGCCTCGTTGAACAATCTGTCGGACAATGTTTCGGTCGAGAGTCTTTGTGTCAGGAGGCGTGACACCAGCTTTGGCGAACAAGCCAACATATGGATGCTCGGTGATTGACGAAGCACCTTTGATTCGCGCACGTCCCATTTCGATTACGACATCGGGCAACGTTGCAAGAACTGCCTGTTCGTGAGGTTTGAGGCGAGAAATTTCTAAACCATCAGATGTCTTGGCCAATTTGAGTGCCAATTCTTTTCGTGTTGTGTCTAAAAGTTTTGCTGTTGTTAGCCAGTCACCAACCATTGGTTGGCAAGCCTCGCCAGTCAAAAGTTCGAGTTCTTTTGCAGTCACCCACTGACGCTCGCTGATTACTCGGTCAACTGAACGGTCGGGCTTTGCCTTCGATGCCCGCAATGTTGGAGCAATATCGAGAATTTCTCCGCCACCAATTGTCTCTTGTCGACCTGACTCGCGCAAGATGTAGCGATCGCCCGGCAAAATCGAGATCGGAGTTTGCAAAGCGATGCGAACAAAGCCAGTTTCGTTTGCCTGCAACTCACGAGTACCGATCAAACGAATTTTGGCTGCGAATTCGCCTGAGCCGATATAGACCGAATAACTTCCGCGTCGAGTAACGCGATGTTGCAACGAAGGCACGATAGTTAGCGACGCATCAAACATCGCGCTCGGCAACCATTGATCTTCGATAATCAAAGCGTCGCCGCGAAAAATTTCGGCGTGATTGACACCAACGAGATTCAGCGCACATCGATGACCTGGCGCAAGTTGAGGTGTCGACTTTTCATGTTGTTGAATCTCGCGCACTCGAACACGTTGTCGTGTGCGTACGACAGTCAGTTCAGTGTCTGAATCGAGCGAACCGTCGATCAAAGTGCCTGTCACTACAGTGCCGGCACCGCGCGATGAAAACGAACGGTCAATCCACAGTCGAGGACGATTTCTATTGCGTTTTGGGCTATTGCGCTTTGAGTCGCCGATCAAAACATCAATTGCGTTTCTAATTTCGTCAAGTCCTTTTGATGAGACAACCGAAACAGAGACAATCGGTGCGTCGCTCAGAAAAGATTCACGCAACTCTGTGCGAATCTCATTACGTCGATCGCTTTCAACTTTGGCGTCCACTAAGTCGACTTTGGTCAAAGCAATGACCCCATGCTGCAAACCGAGAAGTTTAAGAATCTGAAAGTGCTCTTCGGTTTGAGGCATCCAACCCTCTTTGGCATCGACAACCAAGATGCAGCCATCAATTGCACCGACCCCCGCGAGCATGTTGCGCAAAAAACGAATATGGCCAGGCACGTCAATAAAACTTGCCGTTTCGCCTGACGGCAACTGCGTGTGAGCAAAACCCAAGTCGATAGTCATGCCGCGACGCTTCTCTTCTGCCCACCGATCCGGGTCGGTGCCGGTTAATGCAAGTACTAGTGATGACTTGCCGTGGTCAACATGGCCTGCGGTCGCAATGACTGTCATGAAAACTTAATTTGCAAGTCGCTGTAAAGCACGAACAACTATCTCGTCATCATCTGGCTGAATCGTGCGCAGATCGAGAAAAGTTTTGTTGTCTTTGACGCGAGCAATAATCGGCGTCTCATTCATCCGCAATTTTGTTAAGTGATCGCCATTAACAACAATGCCGAATGAGTCAATTGTTGCACCAGGTGCCGAACCTGCACCTGGGATTGAGTCGAGCGCACAAACCTCACCAGTTTTTGCAGCCTCAACGATTTTTGCGGCTCGCGATTGCAAATCAGCAGGAGCAATCGTCGCCATTTTCCAAAATGCGATTTCTTTTGTTGCTGTGCGACCGAGATATGCCATTGCCAAACTTTGCATTGCAAGCATCGTTGTCGAACCTGGTCGCAATGCCCGAGCAAGTGGGTGCTGTGCGCAAGCCTCAATGAGATCTGCGCGACCGGCAATCACACCGCACTGCGGACCGCCAAATAGCTTGTCACCGCTGAACATCACCAATGCCGCACCGTCATTGATTGTTTGACGCGCAGCGGGCTCGTTGCTCAACCAACTTGGCGCACGAGACTCAAGCCACGGACAAGTGTTGTCGATCAAGCCCGAACCAATGTCGACCGCCACAGGCACCGGCAAAGTGGCGAGTTCACGAACCGGTGTGTCTTCAACAAAACCCGAAACTCGATAATTCGACGGGTGCACTTTAAGTACTAAAGCGATGTCATTGCCGCGTCTATCGATTGCTTTTTTATAGTCGCGCAATCTCGTGCGATTTGTCGTACCG
>BJFV01000030.1 GCA_014190055.1 Actinomycetes bacterium | reverse complement strand
CAAAACAATCGGCGTGCCAGGCTGCATAACTTCGCCAACATATTCGGCGAACCGCCCACTGAGACCGACGTTGATCGACCCGCGAATATGCCCCAACGCAAACGTTTGATCGTCGCGCGAGTCGATTAACACCGCGCCGTCGCGCTGAGCCGCAAGTGCCTGGTCGATCGACAACGTGACGACGGGTTCGTTTTCGTCAAACAACTTTCGCTCGGCCCGGTTATTTGTAGCGGCGAAAAGAAAATAAAGCGGCGCCACCGACTGACCCTGCGTGACAGCCTCGACGAATTGCTCGCGACTCATTGGCCGCAACGCATAGTTGTCGCGCCGCTGCGCACCAATTGTCGAAACCGTCTCAGTGGATAAATTCTTGCCGCACGACGACCCAGCCCCGTGAGCAGGGTAGACCTTCGTCGCGTCGGGCAGTGTTAGCAACTTGGTGTGCAGCGAATCATAAAGATCGTTGCCGAGCGACTCGGCTGAAACGCCAACCGTTGCCAACAAGTCGGGGCGACCAACATCGCCGATGAACAGCGTGTCGCCAGTGAGCACTGCATGCGGCTCAGCAGTCGGCGAACCATCGCGAACGACAATACAAATCGACTCTGGTGTGTGTCCTGGGGTTTCAAGAATTTCAAGATCGACTTCGCCAAGTGAAATGTGTTCGCCCTGTCGATATGTTTCGATTGCAAAGTCGACACGACCAGCAGCAGCCGCGCCATAGACGATTGTCGCCCCAGTTGCAGCCGCGAGTTCGAGATGTCCCGACAAAAAATCGGCGTGAAAGTGTGTCTCGATAACTTTTGTGATCTTCAAGTTGTTCGCGCGTGCATCGTTTAGATATTGCGCGATATCGCGCTGCGGGTCGACGACAACTGCGAGACCGCTCGATTTATCGCCGACCAAATAACTGGCATGCGAAAGACACTGCAGGTAATACTGCTCAAAAATCAAGTTCGGGGTATTTGCATTTGCCATACTCTCTACGATACCCTAGGGGGTATGTGCAAACAAATCACTTGTAAACAATGTCAACGCCCATCGTGGGCTGGGTGCGGGGCTCATATCGAGCAGGTGCTTGGCCATGTGCCGCCGAGTGAAAGGTGTCAGTGTGGCGCTGGCGCCGGCTCGAGCCCAAAGGCATCCGGCAAGCGTCGCTGGTTTTCGCGGGCATAACCGACATGCAGATTGATCAAGACGTTAAATCAGAGTTGGTGACGCGCCTCAGCCGCATCGAGGGGCAAATTCGCGGCATCGAAAAAATGCTCGAAGACGACCGCGAGTGCCGAGACATCGTCACGCAAATCGCCGCGGCAACCAAGGCTCTCGAAACTGTTGGCTTTCGAATGTTGGCGTCAGGGCTTGCCGATTGCATCAAGCATCCGCGAAAGTCGGCGGCCGACGGCTATTCACTTGACCAAGTCGAAAAACTGTTTCTAAAACTCTCTTAGATTCGTAGTCGCAATATACGACCAGCGCCCGCCTAGCAGCAGGCAAACTTGGCGACTCTCATTTAGTTGGTTAAGCAGCGGCGAAGATAATCGCGAAAGTCAAGAAAAGTTAAACCACTTGGTTCAAGACTTTTGCCAAGTTCATCCCAACGGCGAAGTGCAACTGCACGCTCACTTGCGGGGTGTTTGGCGAAGCGTTCGACTTCGCTAGCTGACATTTTGCCACCCTGCAGTTCGAGGCTGCGAACCGACGCAGGCGAAAGTTGGGCAAAATAAGTCTCTTCGGTGGTGCACAAAAATCGTTTTGCCTCGACATGAAGTGCAATCGGTGCGGTGACGGCTGAAGAAAAATGTCGCGCAAGATACGCCGCACCCGACGACTCGTGCTCGTCATTTTTGTTCAAGTTCGGGTTGCCATCTTTTTGCTCAAGTTCTAACAAATGACCGATGTCGTGTAGCAAAGTCGCAACGATCAGTTCGTCGTCAGCCTCGGCATGTCGCGCAAATTCGGCGCACTGAACGGCGTGTTCGATCTGACTTATCTGCTCATCATATTTGTTGGAGCCCCAGCGCGAATAAAGCGCTTCAATTTCGGCAATAAAATCGCTAGAGGTTTTTGTGAGGCTCATTTTGTTACCGGCTTTCCTCTGAAGTCATCTATTAAAGAAATCTGAACGCGACTATTTTTGGCGGCGCCACCATTGTCATTCGCAGAGTGGGCGAGTTCGGCGCGCTTAGTCTCGTAATATTTTTCTCGCAGGTCACCTTCACTTGCAGCATTATATGTGGGGTACATCGCACGGCGATTGCGTGACGACTTATTGTCACCACTGCGATGCGGCGTTCGCGAATGAAACCACATTGTTTGCCCCGCAATTAGCGGCACGGCTTGCCAGTCAAGTTTTGCTTCGACGGCTCGGGGTATGCAACCGCGTGAATCAGTCGGTATCAATTCGTGATGGTGCTTCGAGACAATTTCAAGACAGCCATTTTCTTCGTTGGCATCATCAATAGCGACCATGCATGAAATATGCAGATCAAGAAACGGATATGCCGGCGCATCTTGATGCGCATCCCAGCCGGCGCCACCCGCGAGCTTGTAATTGATTTTCTCTTTATAAAGTACGGCCTGCTCGCCGAGAAGAGCGCTGGCGACTTCAAGCATGGTGCCGTCGCAAAGCATCGCCCGCAATTGCGGGTGAAACGGCGTGAAATATTCGGTGCGGCACTTTTGTGCACCGTTATCGGTTGCTTCGTAGTGATTAAGCCAAGCACCGTTATCGTCCCATGATTGAACTTCGTTAATCCATGTTTTGATTTCACCAATCAAATTGCGGTCAAAGAGATCGGTAATCAGCCAGCCATTTTGATTGTAAAAATCAATCTGTTCAGCGGATAATGACGTCAAAGGCATATTACTGACGACGATAGCGGTTATCGATGAGCGAATTGACGAACAATAAACGAACAAAAAGTGCATTCTGAAATTTCGCAAAGTGTCAATGTTGCGTTTACCAAAGGGGAACCCGGTCGTAACTTCGGCAAAGTAATTTGCCAATCGATGAAAACAAAACAAATCACCACATCTGCCATATTCGCCTTATTTGCCGTTGTTGCTGGAGCAGTTCAAACTTCTTCAGTATCTGCCAAGACTCTTGCCCCGAATGGCTCAGAGTTGAAGTTTGTCGGTAGATACACAACCGGTGCCGGTCTCGGTGGCGCCGAGATTTCGGCCGTCGATTCAGAATCAAAGCGTTTGTTCATCACGAATGGCGCAAAGAACACGATCGACATTGTTGACATCTCAAATCTCAAGAAGCCGAAACTAATTAAGGCCGTTTCGTTCACTTCGAGTGGCGCCACAGGCATTCAAAGTGTCGCCGCAAAAAATGGAGTTGTTTTGGTAGCCGCAACGATGGCATCGAAGACCGCCCCCGGTCGAATTTTCGTGATGGACATCAACGGCAAACTGCGGTCGGGCCTTGCTGATGGCATTGCCGTCGGCGCGTTGCCAGACTCAGTGACAATCAGCCCGGACGGCAAATATGCAATCGTCGCTAACGAAGGTGAACCGACTAACTATTGCCTTACAAACGGAGCGTTGCCAGAGACAACAGATCCACTCGGCTCAGTTTCGCTAATCAACTTGTCAAGCAAGAAGCCAACTGCGAAAACAATTGACTTCAAGAGCTTTAGCGATCGTAAAAATGCAATCACGTATGCGGGTGGTCGAATCTTCGGACCAAACGCATCAGTTGCTCAAGACCTTGAGCCTGAGTATGCAGTTTTTTCGGATGACAGCGCTTATGCATTTGTGACTTTGCAAGAGAACAATGCAATCGCAACCGTCGATGTCGAGTCTGGTGCGATCATTAACATCGTTGGTCTTGGGGTAAAGAATCACAATCTTTTCAACTCGGGTCTTGACTCAAGCGATCGTGATGGCAAAATTGACATTGTTGCTCGCAATATTCAGGGCATGTATCTACCTGACGCAATTGGCACCGTAGAAGCTAGCGGCAATACATACATGGTCACCGCTAACGAAGGTGACGCACGTGAATATGCATGTTTGCTCGGTGGCACTGATGCGGCAAAAGTTGAAGCAGAAGACCCCCGTTTTGCTGATGTTGCTGACGCAACGGTTGACTCAACTTTCAAGGGCAGCGGTATTGCGGGTCGAATGAAAGTAACTCAGTTTTCGCCAGCCAATGTTGCCGGCACAATCGTTACACCGTCGACAAAAGTTTCGAATGCGTTCGCATTCGGCACTCGTTCGTTCACGGTATGGAAGGCGAACAAGTTAGATGGCGTGTTCGGCGCCGACTTGGTGTTCGACTCTGGTGACGCAATTGAGCGCATCATCGCTCAAGAACGTTCGCGCTATTTCAACGCCGATTGGAATACTTCAAGCGGCCTTGTTAACGCCCCCGAGTCGCGTAGCGCATCGAAAGGCCCAGAGCCAGAGGGCTTGGCAATCGGCAAAGCCTATGGCCGCACCTGGATGGTTCTCGCACTTGAGCGCGACAGCGGTTTGATGCTCTACGACATGACCAACCCGGTTAAGCCGATGTTCCGTCAGTACATAAACACTTCAATTCTCGGTGGTGACATTCGATCTAACACAGCGGGCGACGTATCACCCGAGGGTGTGCTTTTCTTGGAGGCCGAGAAGAGCCCAACTGGCAAACCGTTGGTGGTTGTCTCATACGAATTATCAGGCACGGTTGCATTCTTCGAAGTAACAGCGCCAGGTAGCAGCAAGTAACAAAGAACCCTAAATAGTTTCATGAAAGGAACTAAGAAAAAATGAAAACGCAAAAGTTTTTAGGTCAAGCAGGTCGGCTCCGAAATGTCATCGTTGTCGCTGCACTAGCAGCATCGTTTGCTTTGCCAACTGTTGCTTCGGCTGCAGTCTCGATTAAGTCAGGCGATACCTGTTCGAAGTCGCAACTCAACAAAACGAGCGGCACTCTCAAGTGCGCCTATAACAGCAAGACGAAAAAATATACGTGGGCTGCCTCTGCAAAAACCAAAGCGAGAGCGGGTTGGCCAACAAAGTTGGTCGTTGCGGCAGTGCCATCTGAAAACGCAGCCTCAATGACGCTGCGTTATCAAAACTTTGTCAAGTTAATTGAAAAAGAGACTGGTCTCCCAACGTCATTCTTTGCTGCAACCGACTATGCCGGTGCAATTGAGGCGCAAGTTGCTGGTCGAGTTGACCTAGTTTTTTACGGGCCGTTCTCGTATGTACTGGCGAAGGCTCGTGGTGCAAAGATTGAGCCGATTGGTGCAGCGATTTCTACACCAACGGCAAAGCCTGGCTATTACGCGTATGGTGTTGCTAAAGCGTCGAACACATCAGTCAATTCGATCAAAGATTTTAAGGGCAAGAAAGTTTGCTTTGTAGATGCTGCATCAACATCGGGCTATCTTTACCCAATTGCCGGTCTGTTGGCTAATGGTATTACCGATCGTGATTACACATCGGTGCTTGCTGGTGGTCATGATAAGTCGGCGCTCGCAGTTGCAGCAGGTACATGCGATGTTGGCTTCGCTTACGATGACATGGTCGACGTCAACTTGATTGAAAAGGGCCTGCTCAAGAAAGGTGAACTCAAAGTCGCCTGGAAGAGTGAAACGATCGCCGGCTCACCAATGGCTGTCCGAATTGACCTGCCAAAAGATCTCGTGCAAATTCTTAAAACGGCTGTTTTAGAAAAAGCGAACAAGCCAAGTTTTGTCAAAGCTGGTTATTGCACAGACGAGGCAACATGCCGAATCATCGAAGACGGTTCATGGGGTTTCACCAAAGTTGACGATGCCTATTACGACGGCATTAGGCAAGTTTGTGAGGCTACCAAGTCGAGCCGTTGTCGCTGACGCCTAGCAGCACTAACGAATTTTCTCCAAGGTCAGCGATGGCAAGTTCAAACTCCGGTGAGCGGGTTCCCCTCATCCGCCTCGCCGGAGTTTCGAAAAGGTTTCCGAACGGCACGCTCGCTCTTGACAATGTAAATCTTGATGTTCAACGCGGAGAGCTTTTGTCTCTTATTGGGCTTTCTGGTTCTGGCAAATCGACATTGTTACGCCACTTGAACGGTTTGCACCAGCCGACAGCAGGCGAGGTCTTTGTCGAAGGCTTAAATGTTTCCAAAGCCAAGACGAGCGAACTTCGCGAACTGCGACGCAATATCGGTTTTGTATTTCAATTGTTTGGTCTAGTCGGCCGTGCAACTTGTTTAGAAAACGTTTTGACTGGTGCGCTAGGTCGTCTGCGCGGGCCACGATACGGCATTTGGAGTTATCCAAAACAAATGAGGCGAGAAGCATTTGAACATCTTGACCGTGTTGGTTTAGCCAGTCAGGCTTACCAGCGCGCCGACACACTTTCAGGTGGTCAGATGCAGCGCGTGGCTATCGCCAGAAGTCTGATGCAGCGTCCAAAAATTATGCTTGCCGACGAGCCGGTTGCCTCGCTCGACCCAGAGTCGAGTGCACAGGTTCTTGAGTTGTTGTTGCGAGTCGCCACCGAAGAAAACATGACGGTGATTGTGACTTTGCATCAAGTTGAACTTGCAGTCGGTTGGGCAAAGCGAATCGTCGGCCTTCGTGACGGTCAAGTTGTTCTTGACCGTGGTGCAACAGGCTTGACGCAACACGATGTAATGGATGTTTATCGGCGCGTCGATCACGAGTCAACGCCGAAGCCAAGTTTCGCAGCCGAGAACGCTAATTTGACGCAGCTCGCTCAAACTCAGTTGCAAAAGTGAGCGGCGCACACGTCGAGCCATTGATGCGAGGTGTCTCGCGATCAAAGATGCCTAAGCCGCCACGTCGTTGGCAGACTTTTGCGCTCTTAATAATTTTTGTCAGCTACGTCGCCGCCACGGTTTGGTCGTGGACATTCATCGACATGACGTTGACGACGCTTTTCGGCGGTTTTTCAGATTTGTGGAACCTGATCACATATATGCTTCCACCAAATTTTGACAATTTGCCGACCGTGATCGAAGCAACAATTGAAACTGTCTGGATGGCATTGATCGGCACATTTGTCTCGGTCCTACTGAGTGTTCCTTTGGCTTTTCTTGCGGCGCGAAACACCACGCCGAACTCCGTCGTATTTGCGATCGGGAGAGCGATAATCACGTTGGCCCGAGCGATACCAACACTCGTCTTGGCGGCAGTGTTTACATTGGCTCTCGGCATCGGGCCACTTGCAGGCATTCTCGCCCTGGCGTTGCACTCGATCGGCATGATCGGCAAGTTATTTACCGAGGCGGTTGAAAACTCCGAAGAATACTCGCGAGAAGCGGTGCTCTCGACTGGCGGTGGCAAATGGAAGACTGTCGTGGCCACGATCGTGCCTCAAGTGACACCTGCATTTATTGGCACGGCGCTTTATCGACTAGATATCAACTTACGCGAGTCTGCCGTATTGGGCTTCGTCGGTGCGGGTGGTGTTGGTTTCGTCATTCAAACTGAATTGCGCGGTCTCGACTATCAGCGCGCGATCAGTGCGGTTTCAGTAATTTTTGTCGTGATAACGATTATCGAAATTGTTTCGACTCGGTTGCGTGCGTCGATTATCGGCGACAGTTTGGCAAAGCCTGGTCGCGTCACAGAGCGCTCAAAAAAGCGCGAAGCAAAAGATCAACGCATGATCATCGACGCTGTCACAACTCGCCAACTGACACCACCGATGACTTATGAACGAAAACTTCGCGCAATGATGGGCATCACCTTCTTGGTTCTGCTTGTGACGGCAATAATCACGATCGAGATGCCAGTAATCTCGTCGTTCGGTTTGCTTGACGATGTTTGGCGCAGCATCTTGCGACTCTTCCCACCTGATTTTGAAACTGCCGGCGCCGATCTTTGGCGAGGTATCGCCGAAACACTAGCGATCGGGTTTATTGCCACGACTCTTGGATTGTTGATTTCATTGCCACTCGGCATTTTGTCGGCGCGAAACATCATGGCTAAAAAGTTTGTCTACTCAACAACACGACTGTTCATGCTTGGCTTGCGCGGGCTGCCAGAACTCGTCGTAGCGGTGTTGTTCGTGTCGGCAATGGGTCTTGGGCCAGTGCCTGGCACGCTTGCACTCACTGTCGGCACGGCAACATTCATGGCCAAACTAATCGGCGATGCACTTGAAGAGGTCTCAAGTGCGCCACGTGAAGCAGTTTTCGCCACTGGCGCAAGTGGCATTCAAGAGTTTTTCTCGGCGGTGTTGCCGCAGGCGTTGCCAAACCTCGTCAGTCAAACGCTTTATATGCTCGATGTCAATTTGCGCTCGTCGACTGTGCTCGGCATTATCGGCGGTGGCGGCATTGGCTTTTTGTTGCTTTCTGCATTACGTGTGCTCGAAGAACAGACCGTCGGCGCGATCATAATTGTGATCTTTGTGATCGTTTACGCTATTGAGTTGCTGGGTTCGTTCGTGCGATGGATTGTTGAATAGCAAAAATAGTCGCTGCAGAACAAGCGGCGAATAGAACGATGAGCATCGGCGCGACAGGTGAGTCGAATAAGTCGCGAAGCCATCCGGCGAAAATTGGGCCGAGCGAACCACCAATTGTTGCAACCAGCCCGATGCCGCCCATCACCGTGCCGAAAACCTCGGGTTGCACGATTTCGCGTGCAACAACGCCGTCAAGAGCCGAAAGAGCACCAATAGTGACGCCGGCCAACACAATATATATGAGTGCCAACGCGATGTTGCCACTGCCGAGAAGAAACAACGCCGAAATGCCGAGCAGCACGCGGGCGATCACAATCAACCGAGATGCCGTATAACGATTGATTGCTGCCAGTAGCGGAATTCGACCTGCGAGTTGCATTAGCCCGCGCAGACTTGCAAGCAACGCCGCCGTGCCAGCCGAGGCGCCAGCCCAAGTCATCGTCGGCACTTGAAACACGAGAAGCGTGCTGACTGCAACCGACGAGAGAAATGCGGCGCCGGCGAACAATCGCAGTCGCAAATCTTTAAGAGCATTAAGTAGCGAATCGAAGAGTGAGGGCGGGTCATCGCGTTTGGTGAGTTCGACCCTACAAACAGCGGCTGCGGCGAGAAATGAAATTGCAGTCAGCACGGCAGGCAGGCGCACTGCGGTCTGCCATCCAAAGTTGGCGCGCAAAATTTCTGTGAACGGAATCATGATTGGCGAAGAGAACGCGCCCCAAATCGTTAGGCGAGTGATTGCGCGAGCCGCGTCGGTTTTGGCAACTCGCACTGCGAGCGGCTGGGTGAACGAATAAAAACCCGCTGCGCCGATTAATCCACCGCCGAGTGCATATGTTGCAAGAAAGGTGGTGCCGCTAGCAAACGAACTTGCGCCATAGATGATGGCACCTAGCGGGCCGATTACACCGAGCACTGCACGCGGCCCAAAAACATCGAGTCGGCGACCCGTGGCGACGGCGCCCGCCCCCGAAATTAAATTGGCAATGCCGTACGTGACGCCGAGTGTGCTCGCAGAAACATTATGAAACGACGAGAGCGTGCTGAAAAGAACGCCGAAACCATAGAACCATGTGCCGTATGCAACGACAGTTAAGAATCCAAGCGCGTTGAGAGGCAACATCGACAGACTAGTTATTTGTCGGGGCAATTTAGATGACTGGGGAGTTAACTAGAAACGAAATATATGCTTTTACCGCACGGGGATTAGCGCAGCTTGGTAGCGCGCCACGTTCGGGACGTGGAGGCCGGGAGTTCAAATCTCCCATCCCCGACAAA
>BJFV01000029.1 GCA_014190055.1 Actinomycetes bacterium | reverse complement strand
TCGAAGCAGTCTGGCAAGCCGAAAGTCGTCTCGTGCGCGAAGCAACCGTACCGATGGCAGCATTCGCGTCAGTTACTAAGACACTTAAAGTTGGTTCGGGCGTCGTCGATTGCTGGAGTCGTAATCCCGCTCGTCTGGCGGCAACCTTCTCAACACTCGACGACCTCGCACCGGGACGTGTAATTCTTGGCATCGGCGCCTGGTGGGACCCACTCGCAGCCAAGGTGGGTATCTCTCGCGCCAAGCCGTTGCGTGCAATGCGTGAAATCGTTACGACTGTTCGCGCTCTACTCAACAACGAGACAGTAACTTTCAATGGCGAATTTGTCCATCTCGACGGCGTTGAGCTTGATTACGTTTATCAGGATCGACGACCCAAAGATGTACCGATCTATATCGGCGCAACAGGTATGCAAATGATGGAACTGACTGGTGAGATCGCCGACGGTGTCGTACTCAACTATTTGGTATCTCCCGAGTACAACCAAAAAGCGATGGAAGCATTGACTGCTGGTGCCGATCGCGCTGGTCGATCGATCGACTCGATTGATCGACCACAACTCGTGGTTTGCAGTGTTCACGAAGACCGCAAAACTGCTCTTGATATGGCTCGTCAAATGGTCACGCAATATCTTGGACAGCAACCGCACATTATGAAAGCGTCTGGAGTGCCACAGTCTCTGCTCGACAAAGTCGGCTCAGTGCTTACGTGGCCAGCAACACACGAACAAGTTGTCGCAGCATCAAAGCATGTGCCCGACGAGATTGTTCAAATGCTGACAGCAAGCGGTACACCCGCCGAGGCACGCCAGCGCGTGACTCACTACCTCAAAAATGGTGCAACATGTCCGATTTTGTATCCACTCGGTGATGTCAAAGCAATGATCGATGCGTTTTCTAACTGGGACGGTGTGTCTTGAGCGTTTTAGTACCGCGCACACTTCAAGATGCCCTACAGGCGACAGCGGCCAACCCGTCGGCACAACTTATTCAAGGTGGCACCGACTTGATGGTTGAAATTAATTTCAATCATCGCAAGCCAACCGATGTCATTGCTCTGAGGCGAGTCGATGAACTCAAATCGATACAAATTGACACTGAGAAGTCACAAATCACAATTGGCGCAGGCCTGCCCTACCAACAAATGGAGCATGGCGAAATCGCCCGACGTCTGCCGGCACTCGCCCAGGCCGCGCGCACCGTTGGCTCACCACAAATTCGCAGCGCAGGTTCAATCGGCGGCAATCTCGGCACATGTTCACCTGCTGGCGATGCCTTGCCGGTTCTAAGCGCTCTAGACGCAACCGTCAATTTACAAAGTGCCGATGCTTCGAGGTCGGTTTCGGTTCACGATTTCATGGTTGGCGTTAAGCGAAACGCCCGACTGCCAGGCGAAATAATCGTCTCAACTACATTGCCGATTGTTTCAGGATGGCAAGGCTACGCAAAAGTTGGGGTTCGAAATGCCATGGTTATTTCTGTTGCGTCATGCTGTTTAGTTGTTGACCGCATTAATGGCACGATCGCAGTCGCTCTCGGTGCGGTTGGACCGACAATCATTAGATGTCGAGAAACCGAATCCTGGCTCGCTAGCCAGGTCGATCTGAAGACCAAGACGACTATTTCGCCCAATTTGCTTCAAGAGTTTGGAACACGAATCGCAAATGAATCTAAACCAATAGATGACCACCGCAGCACTGCTGCCTACCGCCGCCATGCTGTTTGCGTTCTCGCACGACGATTGCTGACAAGGGCAAATTCTCAATGAACCCAAATTCAGAAATTTATAATCTCAGAGTCAACGGCAAAACACACGAGATACGCGACTCGTGGGTTGGCGAAAGCCTGCTTTATGTTTTGCGCGAGCGTCTTAACCTGCCGGGCACTAAAGGTGCCTGCGAGCAGGGCGAATGTGGCAGTTGCACCGTCATCATGGACGGACAAGCCGTCTGTTCGTGTCTCGTAATGGCAGCAACAGCAATTGAGTCTGAAATTCAAACTATTGAGAATCTTTCTGACGGCGGCTCTCTCACCGAAGTGCAAGATGCTTTTGTTACCGAAGGCGGAGTTCAATGTGGTTTCTGCACGCCAGGTCTCGTGGTTGCCATAGAGCATCTTCTTTCTCAGAACCCTGATCCGTCAGAAATAGAAATCAAAGAAGCCATCTCAGGCAATATCTGTCGGTGCACTGGCTACGGTCGAATCTTTGAAGCAGTCGATAAAGCAGTTTCCGTTCGTAAAGCAAAAACCTCATGAGTTCAGCGATCCAAACATCGACTCGACGTGACGTACTAGGCACGTCTGCCTTACGGCCAGATGGTGCGGCAAAAGTGCAAGGGCGTTTTGAGTTCTCATCTGATTTGCACGCAGAGAATATGTTGTGGGGTGCGACATTGCGCAGTCCGCACCCCTACGCGCGAATTATCAATATTGACTTGTCAGCCGCTTACAAAATCACAGGTGTTGAGGCGATTATCACTGCTGACGATGTACCCGGCAAGAAAACTTATGGGCTGATCTCAAGTGATCAGCCCGTATTTGCACAAGACTTTGTGCGCTACGTCGGTGAGCCGATCGCCGCAGTTGCTGCAGATCACCCTGAAACATGTCGACGCGCACTTGCAGCGATCAAAGTCGAGTACGAGGTTTTGACGCCGTTAACCGACGCAGAACTCGCGATTCAACCGACTACCCCGCCGATTCATCCAGACGGCAACGTAATTCGGCGCCAGCAAATAATCACGGGAGATCAGAATCTGCAGGGCGAAATCGTCGTTGAGGGCACCTATGAAA
Source organism: Actinomycetes bacterium (assembly GCA_014190055.1). Lineage (GTDB taxonomy): Bacteria > Actinomycetota > Acidimicrobiia > Acidimicrobiales > Ilumatobacteraceae > BACL27. The sequence continues at coordinate 6,937 of BJFV01000029.1, read as the reverse complement.
TTGGTATGCAAGATCAAGCCTTTCTTGGCCTTGAAGCAGCCCTAGCGATACCCGACAGTGGTGGCAAAGGCATCGAGATGTTTGTTGCCACACAGTGGCTTCATGAAGATCAAAAACAGATTGCCGCATGTTTAGATTTACCGAATGAAAAGGTTCGGCTAACACTCGGCGGTGTTGGTGGTGCTTTCGGCGCGCGCGAAGACATCAGCCTTCAAGTGCACTGCGCATTGCTTGCGCTTCGAACTTCACGTCCGATCAAGATGCAATATAGTCGCGAAGAATCTTTTTATGGTCACGTTCATCGACACCCAGCAAAGATTTTTATTCGTCATCATGCAACACGTACCGGCGAGATTCAAAGAATCGAGGCAAAACTAGTTTTTGACGGTGGTGCATATGCATCAACTAGTTCGGCAGTTTTGATTAACGGTGTCACCCATATTCAAGGCCCGTATCGATGTCTGAACGCCACGGTTGACGGCTATGCGGTGCGCACAAACAACCCGCCATGTGGAGCAATGAGAGGTTTTGGTGTCGTTCAGGCTTGCTACGCCCATGAAAGTCAAATGGACAAACTCGCCGTCGCTTGTGGTCTCTCACCTGTCGAAATACGTTTGCGCAACGCAATGGTCACCGGTGACAAATTGATAACCGGACAAGTCGTCGAAAGCGTTGCACCCGTGGCTCGCTGCATTCGCGAAACCGATGCGATTGCTTTGCCCGCTCCACTTACCAAGACTGCACATCCACTCGAACTTGTTGGCGGTTCAGGTCTTACATCATTGCCGCAGAACATTGTGCGAGGTGTCGGCTGGGGTGTATCGATCAAAAACTTGATGTACAGCGAAACATTCGATGACTTCGCCACCGCCAGATGTCAACTCAAAGATGGCGTCGCGACACTTAAATACGCAACCGTTGAGGTTGGTCAAGGATTCGTAGTTCTTGCACCTCAAATCGCTCGGTCTGTATTGGGCGTTGACGAAGTTGTTCTAGACACTGTCGATACGGGCATCGGTTCGGCAGGCAGCACTTCTGCGTCTCGACAAACATGGATGAGCGGCGGTGCCGTTGATGGGGCTTGTCGCCTAGTTCGCCAACGACTGTTCGAACATGTTGGCAAAAAATACAACATTGATCCATTGCGTCTCGTCATTGAAGACACAGATATTGTCGACATGATCGGAGACTTCCGAATAAGTGTCGTCGAGGCTTCAACTGGTGTCTTAATTGACGAAACTTTCGAACACCACCATCGCCCAACTGAAGAACTAGATGAAAAGGGTCAAGGCAACTGCCATGTGGCATTCGCGTTTGTTGCTCATCGCGCAGTCGTCGACGTAGATGTCGAACTCGGTCTAGTAAAAGTAATTCAGATCGCCACAGCACAAGACGTCGGTCGAGTGTTGAATCCGATCGCAGCACTCGGCCAGATCGAAGGCGGCATTGCCCAAGGTCTTGGTCTTGCCGTGATGGAAGAGATCGTTCTCGACAAGGGCAAAATGCGCAATCCAAGTTTCACTGATTATTTGTTGCCAACCGCACTCGACGCACCAAGCGTCGTTGCGGTAATGATCGAAGAACCCGAACCTCAAGCCCCATTGGGTGCCAAAGGTATCGGTGAGCCACCATGCATTTCGGTTACTCCAGCGATCGCTGCGGCAATACGCAATGCCACTGGAAAAGAATTACCTCGAGTGCCGGTTCGCCCTCAAGATATTTGTTTTTAATTTTCTACTCGGCTGAAGCACCAACGCTGATCAAAACGCCACCAACTTCACCTGGGCGTGCATTAACTTGATCGGGGTCTGACGCGTCAAACTCAGGCGCTACAAAATCGGCGTCAACATCAGCGTCTCGTGCCAATTTGCTGACCGAACGTCGCTGCGAAGGATCAACCAACGAAATCACAACGCCTTTTGACCCTGCGCGACCTGTTCGACCAGAGCGGTGAATATAGTCCTTGTGGTCTGCCGGCGGGTCAAAATGAACTACACAGGGAACATCATCAATGTGAATGCCGCGAGCAGCAACATCGGTAGCTACTAGAACATTAGATTTTCCGCGACGAAACTCTTCAAGAGATCTTTCGCGCTGTGCCTGGCTCTTATTGCCGTGAATGACCGACGAGCGAACGCCCGAATTATCGAGTTGTTTGGCGAGTCTGTCGCAACCGTGCTTCGTGCGACTAAACAAAATGATTCGCTCGTAATGGTTTACGAGCTGTGAAATCGTGGAAACCCGATCATTTCGACCTACCAGCCAAAACTTGTGTTCAATATCGGGCTCGGCTTCTTGCGATTTTGACTCATGACGTTTTGGGTTGTTCTGAAACTCTTTGACGACCTGAGAGATGTCGCCATCTAAAGTCGCTGAGAACAACAAGACTTGGCGTTGCTTCGGCAAGGCTCGCAGAATTCGTCGAACAGCCGGCAAGAATCCCATGTCTGACATTCGATCGGCTTCGTCAAGGACAGCAATTGTTACGGCGCTCAACGACATATCACGACGCTCTAGCAAGTCTTCGAGTCGACCTGGTGTTGCAACAATTATGCTTGCGCCTCGCACCGCCTTAACTTGAGGGCCATAACCCGCGCCACCATAAACAGATGCGACACGCAAGTCAGTGCCCTCGCAGAGCATCGCAATCTCTTTAGCAACTTGAATTGCGAGTTCTCGAGTGGGCACCAAAACGAGTCCACCAGGTTGACCTGGCTTCGATTTTTGCAATCTAACTGCCAACACCAAACCAAAGGCAATTGTCTTGCCTGAACCTGTTGGCGCTTTACCGCAAACGTCCATACCTGCAAGACCATCGGGCAATGCGGCTTCTTGAATTTCAAATGGAGACTCAATGCCTCGACTGGACAGCATGTCGGCGAACTTCTTCGGGACGCCTAATTCGATGAAAGTTTTCACGACTATTTGCCCAAAACTGTCTCGGTATAGCGGTTCGCAAATGTGCGAGTCGGATCGACCAGATTTCTAACTTTTTGAAATACATCCCATTGCGGATACCGAGGCGCCAGTGAATTTGCATCTTGAAAATGCAACTTGCCCCAGTGCGGGCGGCCTTGATACGAATTCATGATTGATTCAACTTCTTTAAAATATGGCACGTAGTTCATTCCTTTATAAATGTGAACTGCGATATACGCAGATTCTCGATTACTCGCTGTACTTAGCGGAATCTCATCTGGGGCTGTAAAGCGAACCTCAACAGGAAAATTCAGGAAGAACCCACTATCTTTTACCATTCTACGGACACGATTCAACGCTTCCTCGCACGCCTCTCGTGGAATCGCATACTCCATCTCATAAAACTTAATAATTCGTTTACTGGCGAAAACTTTGTAGCTCGCATCACAATATTCATTTCGTCCCGACGAGGGCAATGCCTTCGCTAATTTCGGAATAAGCGCTGGTCGTGCCCGACCGAGCATGCAAACAGCGCCGAATGCGTAGTTCTCCATAAGCGTCTTCGAATACCAATGCGAGAATTTGCTCATCGGTTTTGCAGCGTCAAGTGTGCGGTTGTTGCGCTTGGTTAAAGCCCAGCCTGTGTGCGGTACCCAAAAGAACTCAAAATGATCGTTGCTTTCCACATGATGATCAAGGTTTGCCAGCACATCGTCAACTCGCATTGGCTCTTCGATCACCGAAAGATTGAAGGCTGAAACCAACTGAAGAGTTACAGTGCTGATCAAGCCCAAAGCGCCAAGACCTACTCTCGCACAGTGAAACAACTCGGCGTTCACTTCTAGTGAACAATCAACCGCCGATGAATCTGCCAACACGATTCGCATACCAACAACCTGATTTGCGATTCCTGTGAATTTCAGCCCGGTACCGTGAGTCGAAGTTGAAATTGCACCGGCGATCGTTTGGTACGAGATGTCTCCAAGATTCTGCATAGCGAGACCGTTTTTATGCAGTTCTAAATTCAATTTAGATAGCTGAATTCCAGATTGCACCGTCACGGTATTTTTGATCTTGTCGATCTCTACTACTTGGTCATAGTGCGAAAGATCTACGAGTATTTCTTCGGCGAGTGCAATCGCGGTGAAACTATGGCCCGACCCGACAGCTTTTATGCGCAAATTGTTGGCAGTCGCGTGACGGACTATCTGTTGCAGTTCAAGTTCTGTTTTCGGTAAATACCCCGAAGCATGCTCGACTCTTTGGTTTCCTGCCCAATTTGACCAACTCACCTTTTGCGCGGTGACCTCGGCAACAATGTTCATGAAATTGAGCGGGCGATTCGAAGGTTGGTCAATCTTCGAATTCCGATTACGACAAGAACTAAAGCCAACACCGTTCCCAAGTTGCTAAGTGTGTGGAAGCCAAAAGCCTTTCGAATGAAACCACTCGAGAAGCCTGCCAGTCCACCGCAGAAACTCATCAACAAATCAGCGGCACCTTGCACAGTCACTCGAGATGAATCTGGCACAGACTCAACCAAAAGACTCGACCCGCCGATCAAACCAAAACTCCAGCCAATACCCAACAGCCACAGCGAAGGCCAGAGCAAAGTTGCTGCTTCACCCGCGAGTGCCGCCGTAACTGTTGCCAGTACAAGCAAGACTCCGCCCACTGAAATAGATAACAACTTTCCATACCGGTCCGTAAATTTTCCGACAAATGGACTAAATGCATACATACCTGCAATATGTAGTGAGATGACATATGGGCTCACGTCTTCATGACCGTGCAGTTTTAGATGAACAGGTGTCATCGTCATCACAGCGACCATTGTGACTTGCGAAATCACCATTGAAGCCAGCGCGACTCGCGCGTTTTGTATGCTCTTTATCGTTCGAAGCGCAGCACCCAGATTCGGCGTAACCACACCAACGCCTTGTTGAGAATTCAGCCCCCCGCTAACTTCAAGCGGATCTGGTCGCAGCCGAACTGCAACATTGATCAGCGCGAACACAAAAAAACAAGCGGATGCAATCCATGGTCCGGTGTACTTTGACCACCCAAAGAAATCGACTCCAAAATCTTGAGCAGGTTTTATCAACACCGGACCAAACACGGCGCCGAAGGTTGAGCCAAACAATATGTAACTCATCGCCTGGCTGCGTTCGTCGGGCGCAGCTAAGTCCATCGCTGCATACCGCGAAAGAAGATTTGATGCCTGTCCTGAGCCATAAAGAAATAATCCCAAAATGAAAAGAGGCAGCGAACCGCGATTGACGGCGAATCCGGCAAGCAATCCACCCGCAATAGCGAGCGAGTAGCCATATTGAAGGCCAACTCTTCGACCCTTGCGGCTCATTCTTCGCGCAAGTACTTGCGACATGAATGCCGAACCCATCGTAAAAGTTGCGCTCGAGATACCGCCCCATGGCGTTTCTTGCCCGAGAATGTCTTGAATTACAAATGCACCAACAGTTACCGCTGCCGACAACGCTGCGGCTGCAACAACTTGACCAACGACCAAAACTCTCAGAGTCCGTTTCTGCAACGCAACTTGATCAAGGTTTGGTTGCGTCACAAAAGAACTTCCACTTACAAAAGATTACTCTTCAAGGCAAAAGCCCTTGCTGATCACCACGTGTAACTTGCGACCACTTATTTGTGTCGAAGGTGGGACTTGAACCCACACGCCCTTACGAGCGCCAGCCCCTTAAGCTGGTGCGTCTGCCAATTTCGCCACTCCGACTTGCACTAAAAATCTATCTAGTTTGTAAGCAACAACCCCAACGCAATAACAGTTATCACCCAAACAAGCGCCAAAACAGTCGTAATTCTGTTGAGGTTTCGTTCGGCAGCTGCTGAACCGAGCGCTGCTCCACCACCGCCACCAAACATGTCCGACAAGCCACCACCACGACCGCTGTGCAACAAAACGCCGACGATCATCGCCAACATTGCCACCACGTTGATCACGATTGTGATGTAAGTAACTATATTTCGCACGCCAAAATTCTACCTTTAAGACTCAGGAAAATGGCACGCCGACATCTGGCCGCTAGGTCGAGTCGTGAGCATTGGCTCTTCTTGAGCGCACACATCTTGTGCCTTCCAACAGCGGGTTCTAAAACGACATCCTGACGGCGGATTTACTGGCGAAGGCACATCTCCTTCAAGCATGATGCGATGACGCGATCTTTCTGTTTTCGGATCAGGCAATGGCACCGCCGATAACAGCGCCTTCGTATACGGATGAGTCGGATGTTCGTAGACGGCTTGTTGTTCACCAATCTCAACAATCTTGCCGAGATACATGACTGCCACACGATCAGCAATATGACGCACGACCGATAGATCGTGAGCAATAAAGATATAACTCATGCCGAGTCTTGATTGCAGGTCTTCGAAGAGATTGATTACGCCTGCCTGAATACTTACGTCGAGTGCCGAAACTGGCTCGTCCAAAACAATCAAAGCTGGGTTGAGCGCCAGCGCACGAGCCACACCAATGCGCTGCCGCTGACCGCCGGAGAATTCGTGCGGAAATCGCTGAGCGTGGTCTGCAGAAAGACCAACCAACTCGAGTAACTCGATCACTTTGTCGGAGTGGTCACCTGGAACATTTTGCACAATAAGCGGTTCTGAAATTGACGAGCCCACTGTCATTTTTGGGTCAAGCGAAGCAAACGGATCTTGAAACACAATCTGCATTTTTCGACGCAGCGCCCGCAATTCCTCAAATTTAAGCGAGCCAAGATCTTGACCTTCGAATTCCACACTGCCCGAAGTTGGTTCAATCAAACGCAAGATGCACCTACCGACTGTGGTTTTACCTGAACCTGATTCGCCGACGAGCCCGAGTGTTTGACCCTTGCCAACAGAAAACGAAACATTAGTGACCGCTTGCACGATTCGCTTTTTACGACGTGCGCCATTATTGACTCGCAGTTCAAAATTCTTGACGAGGTTCGTAACTTTAAGAAGTTCTTCGCTCATGCAAAACTCTCACTTTTTGGCA
>BJFV01000028.1 GCA_014190055.1 Actinomycetes bacterium | reverse complement strand
GGTGAAGTGCGCCAAGATTTAGTGCGGGCGCACAACCAAGCGATTGCGGCACTGTCTAAACCAGGCACTTGGTGGACAGGTGCGCAGCGTCGCGAACTTGCACTCACAGCACAACTAGCAATCAGCGAACTTGAGCCAGTCGCGCCGTGGGTAGGGGTCTCAACTGTTGCCAATAAATTGCCCGCGAATTTGACGGCGCCAAAGATTGCACACGATGCGATCTATCGAATTTCTCGTCATGCAGCGACACTGACTCGTGAATGGTATGAAAAGGTAACGGCTGAAATCAACCCACTCGCATTTGTCGAGCTGTGTGGCATCGCATGCACGATCGCGCCAGTCACAGCTTTTCGCCGTGCACTTGGTTTGCCGGCGCTAGAAGTCGGGCCAGCAGAATCAGGTCAACCGAGCAACAAAGAACCCGACAATATTGTCGCGGCGCAACTTAATTGGGTGCCCGTTGTCGGGCCGGCAGACAAAGACGCCGCAGTTGTGCAGGCATTCACCGCAGTGCCAGAAACGAATCGAGTGATTTGGGCGATGGCTGACGCCCAATACATTCCGGATAAAGAAATGGTCGACCCAAATTGGACACGGGGCACGCTTTCGCGAGTGCAAATGGAACTTATCGCTACACGAGTATCTCAACAACGAGAGTGTTTTTATTGAACAACATCACACGCCAGCATGCTCAGTTGGAGCGGCAACGAACAAGGCATTGAAATTGAGTTAACAGATGTACGTGATGCAACTGGCGGCGCAAACGTAAAGTTCGCACGCGAACTTCTTGATTTTGCCACTGCTGCGACTGAACTTGATGACGCAGCAATTGTTTTAGCGCGTGAGGCGCTTATCAAAACCGCAGGTGTCGCGGTAACAATTGACGCCGCAGCGGTAATTGCAAATTTTGAAATGATGACACGTCTTGCTGACTCGACTGGTGCGCGAATGCCCGAAGAAGTTGTGGCGCAACGTCTTGGTGCTGCAACTGCGATGGGTGTTGACCAAGCGGTGTCGCGCCGCTAACTACTTAATAGTTTTTTAGCAAACCTTGCCGACAGTTGGTGGAGTTAGATCAATCAAGTATTTATCAACTGCATCAACAACACACTTATTTAATCCGTAGCCAGTGTGCTGATCGGCAGTAACTGTCAGAAAGACTCCGTCCTCTAGTGCTTTTGCTGCGTTGCGCGATGATTCGATCGGTGTCGCCGCGTCACCAGTCGTGCCAATAACAACAATCGGTCCAGCACCTTTGCCAGTGATTTCTAATCGTTGCACTGGTGGCACGGGCCATAGCGCGCACGAATATCCGTATGCGAAACTCTCTCCAAATCTTTTGGCGGCTTTCGTGAACACAGGAATTTGCTCGTCAACAGCAGCGACACTCGTCGGACCAGGATCATCGAGACATGAAATGGCCAAGAACGCCTCGAGCTCGTTGCCGTATGTGCCGCCAGGTTTTCGCTGGTAGTAGTCGTCGTAAAGTTTTAGTAACCCAGCGCCATTGCCTTTGACTGCGTCAGCCAACGCGCGTTCAAGTGCTGGCCACAAAGCATCTGAATACATTGATTGTGCAAGCGCTGTATACATCACACCTTGAGTTATTGGTGTGCGATTTGCGGTAACGACAATTGGTGATTCGTCAACTTCAATGAGCAGTTCGTCGAGTGCCGCAGCAGAATTGCCGTTGCTGTGAAACGCACATGAAACACGTTTTGAGCAGGCGGCAAGAAATGCATCGAGTTGTTTTTCGAAGCCTCTTGCTTGTGCCAAACCTTGGTCAAGTGAAGTTGCGTTGGGATCAGAAGCACCGTCAAGAACTGCCGCCCGAACGGTGTTCGGAAACATCGTCGCCCATGTAGCACCGAGTTCAGAGCCATATGAAAAACCAAAGTATGTGATCTTTTCTTCGCCGAGCGCTAGGCGAATTGAATCCATATCGCGCGCGGTGGCTTGAGTTGAGATATATGGCAAGATTTCACCGCTTCGCTTAACGCATTCGTCGTTGAATTTTTGACTCAGGTCAATGATCGCTTGTTTTTCTTCTGGTGTTTCTGGTGTTGAGTCAATGCCGAAGTATTCGTCGTATTCGTCGATGCAGTTGATCGCGGGCGTCGACTTGCCGGTACCGCGCGGATCCCAACCGATGATGTCGAAGCGGTTAAGCAATTCTGAACTGAAGTAATACTCAGCATCTTGAGCCACGCTTGACCCACCAAATCCTGGTCCACCTGGATTGACGAGCATTGATCCGATCTTGTTGTCGGGGTCAGTTGCCGGCAGTCGGGTCAAGAAAAGTGTGAATGAACCAATTGTCGGGTCGTCGTAATCAAACGGCACGGCGAGTTCACCGCACTCGCTTTTGCCAGCTGGATCACTTAGGCACTTGCTCCAAACTATTTCGGCGGATGAAACTGCGTTCGTTGTCGACGGAGTCGACGAACTTTGGGTTTGGCTGTTGGCGGTTATTTCTTGGCCAGCAATTGTGTCGTCTGAAGAACCGATGACAACTGGTTCGGAGCATGCGGTGATTAGAGCAGTAATTATCGCTAATGCCGTAATCGAAACTGCGAGCCTGCGTCTAGTGTTTAGTTGATGCTCCACGAGTCTTCAAGCGTATTGTCATCAGACGACACTTTTTCGGTTAGTGAATTCATAAAGACCGTAAATCAAGCCGTAAAGAAACACTTTGGTCAGGGCGTTTGGTTGCACGGCGAAATTCAAGAACTGAAAATTCCAGGCCACGTTTATTTCACTTTGGTAGATAACGATGGCGACAAAAAAGCCGTTTTGAGTGCTTCAATCTGGCAGGGTGTCTATTCGGCAATGAAGTCAAAACTTGCTGAAAGTGGCTTGCAACTCGCCGACGGGTTAAAAGTTCGTGTTTACGGTGAGCCAGACCTTTACTCAGGCAATGGCAGATTCAGTTTTAAGGTTGCAAAAATTGACCCGCGATTCACACTCGGTGACTTGATCGCTCAGCGCGAAGCCGTTGTTAAGCAGCTCAAACTTAAAAAGCTTTATGACGCAAACCGTGCAGTTGAGTTGGCACTCGTACCTCTACGAGTCGGCATAATCACCAGTGTTGGCAGCGCTGCGCACGCCGATGTATTGAAAACATTCAAAGACTCGAATATTGGTTTCACGATTCTTGTACATGACGCAAGAATGCAGGGTGACGACTCGGTGAGTTCCGTTGTGTCAGCGCTTCAAAAAATGGATGCAAGAAACGATCTTGATTTGCTGATGCTCGTGCGAGGCGGCGGTTCAAAAAATGATTTAATCGCTTTTGACTCACTTGAAATCGCCACAGCAATCGCCGAGTGCCGGCTCCGGCTGCCAGTGTTCACAGGGATCGGACATGAAATTGATGTCAGTGTTGCCGACGAAGTCGCCCACTTGTCACACAAAACTCCAACTGCATGTGCCACTGCCGTAATTGAACTTGTACGTGAATTCATTGACTCAACAGAACAAGCGTGGGATGGCATCGCTACATTCGCACTTCGTGAACTCGAATCTGCAACGAGTCGACTCGCAGATCGCGCCAACAAAATCAGCAGCAAAGTTCTAGACGCTCTTGCGGGTGCAGGAAAACGGCTGGCGATGACTTCGCAACGAATTAGACATCGCCCCGCTGAAATCTTGCGCCTTGAGAAAAGTTCAATAGATGCGTTGGCTGATCGTGTGCGACTTCTTGACCCGGTAAACACGATGGCTCGGGGTTGGAGCATTACCCGCAACGCCAACGGTCAGACGATACGCGATGTCACCAAATTGAAATCCGGTGACAAACTAGTCACAACATTCGCTAATGGCTCTGCATCGAGCACTGTTCAAGAAATCTCATCGAAAGGAAAATCAAATGGCAAAAGCAAAGAGTGACGAAAACATTGGTTACGCCCAAGCGTTAGAAGAACTCGAGTCGATTCTCACTGAACTTGAAGACAACGATGTCGATGTTGACAAACTTGCCACGCATGTTCAACGCGCCTCGCAATTAATCGAACTGTGCCGCGATCGCATTGGCAATGCAAAACTGCAAATTGAAGAAGTCGTCAAAGGTCTTGCCAAAGAGTAAGTCGGCGTAGCCTTTAGGCGTGTCAGCCAATCCGCCAACCTGGTTAAAGTCGGTCGCTACGCGGGTCGAATCGCGACTTAGTGAGTTTTTACAAGACGAGCAAGATCGTTGGTCGGCACTTGATGGCGATTTGAACGCGCCACTCGGTGAGTTGACACGATTAGTTGCTGCTGGTGGCAAACGTCTGCGACCGGCGTTCTGCTATTTGGCATTTGTTGGTGTTGGCGGAGACGAAAATTCGAAACAATTGCTTGATACACAAGCGGCGCTCGAATTGTTGCACGCATCGGCACTACTGCATGACGACATTATTGATGGATCTTTAACGCGGCGCGGCGAGCCAACCTCGCACACTCGTTATATCGCCAAACACCTTGACAGCAAGTGGGCAGGGGAAGCGCGACGCTTTGGCGAAGGTGCAGTTATTTTGATTGGCGATCTGGCGTTCGTTTATGCCGACCAGTTAATGACTGGTGTCAACTCAATGACTGCAAAGGTCTGGAATGAAATGCGAATCGAAGTGAATATCGGTCAATATCTCGACTTGCTTGGTTCAGCACAGCGAGAGCGAAATCTAAACAAAGCCGAAAGAGTTTGTCGATATAAGAGTGGCAAATACACAGTTGAGAGACCGTTGCATCTTGGTGCGACTCTTGCGGCACCAGAACAAGCAGATGTTCTGCTTGAACAACTATCTAACTTTGGTTTGCCACTAGGTGATGCGTTTCAAATGCGCGACGACGTGTTGGGCGCATTTGGTGACACCTCGTCAAGTCTCACTGGCAAACCGATTGGTGATGACTTACGTGAAGGCAAACCGACACCGTTATTAGCAATGGCATGTGAACGCGCAACAGTCGCACAACGCGAAGTGCTCGATCGAGTTGGCGCACCACAAATTAGTCACCAAGAAGTTTCTGATATTCAGCAGGTGATCATTGAGACTGGCGCACTCGACGCGCTCGAAACCAAAATTTCGATGTTTGTCGAACAGTCAATAAATGCTGTCAGTAAGTCGTCGCTCGATGAGAGTTCTAAAAGTCGCTTGATTGAACTTGCCGAATTTGTTGCGTCGCGCAAAAATTAGACCTGAGCAAAATAAAAATCTGCAGATAGCGTTGCGGCTATGACCGTAACCGTACGCATCCCCACCACATTGCGACCACTTTCAGGCGGCGTTTCAACTGTGCAAGTTGAAGGCTCAACTCTGGCTGAAGTTTTGGCGAGCCTCAATGCGGCTCACCCTGGTTTTTCTGAACGCTTGCTCGACAGTGAAGGCAACTTACATAAGTTCGTAAACATTTTCGTCGCTGACGATGATGTGCGCTATATGCAAGGCCTTGCAACTGCGGTTACTAGTGGTCAAACAATTTCGATTATTCCTGCCGTCGCTGGGGGCTGAAATTCAGCCAACTGAAGGCTTTCGGTTTTGATTTAGCAGTCTCCTAGATAGAGTGCTAAGTCTCAAAGTTCAATTTTTTGAGACAAATTCGGAGGAATAAATCATGGCCAAAATCATTGCATTCGACGAAGAGGCCCGCCGCGGACTCGAAACCGGAATGAACAAACTCGCCGACGCTGTGCGTGTCACGCTCGGACCAAAAGGTCGCAATGTTGTGCTCAGCAAGAAGTGGGGCGCACCGACCATTACAAATGACGGCGTTTCAATCGCCAAAGAGATCGAACTCGAAGACCCGTACGAGCGTATTGGCGCCGAACTCGTCAAAGAAGTAGCAAAAAAGACAGACGATGTAGCTGGTGACGGTACAACAACTGCAACAGTTCTCGCCTGGAGCATGGTTCACGAAGGTCTGCGCAATGTTGCTGCTGGCGCAAACCCGATGAGCATGAAGCGTGGTATCGAAGCCGCTGTTGAGGCTGCTGTTGCAAGCATCAAAGCGTTAGCAAAAGTTGTCGACAGCAAAGAGCAGATCGCACAAGTTGCATCAATTTCGGCAGCCGACAACGAAATCGGTCAAATGATTTCAGAGGCGATCGACAAAGTTGGCAAAGACGGTGTCATCACAGTTGAAGAGAGCCAAACATTCGGCATGGAAATGGATCTTGTCGAAGGTATGCGCTTTGATAAGGGTTACATTTCGCCATACTTTGCAACCGACACCGACCGTATGGAGGCCTCAATTGATGACGCTTACATCTTGTTGGTTTCAAACAAAATTTCAGCAGTACGCGACATGTTGCCGATTCTTGAAAAAGTGATGCAGGGTGGTCGACCACTCGTAATCATCGCTGAAGATGTCGATGGTGAAGCGCTTGCAACTTTGGTTGTCAACAAAATTCGTGGCACTTTCAAGAGCGTTGCGGTTAAGGCACCAGGTTTCGGCGATCGTCGCAAGGCAATGTTGCAAGACATCGCAATTCTTACTGGCGGTCAAGTAATTAGCGAAGAAGTTGGTCTCAAACTTGAGAACGCAACTCTCGATTTGCTCGGCCGTGCCAAGAAAGTTGTGATCACAAAAGATGAGACGACAATCATTGAAGGTGCTGGCTCAGATGCCGACATCAAAGGTCGTATCAGCCAGATCAAAACTGAAATCGACAACACAGATAGCGACTACGACCGCGAGAAATTGCAAGAGCGTCTCGCCAAGTTGTCGGGTGGTGTTGCTGTTCTCAAAGTTGGCGCAGCGACCGAAGTCGAACTCAAAGAAAAGAAGCACCGCATCGAAGATGCTGTCAGCACAACAAAGGCAGCCATCGAAGAAGGCGTAGTGCCTGGTGGTGGCGTTGCTTTGCTTCGCGCTCAAGATGCGGCTGAAAAAGTAATGGCGTCACTCAGTGGCGACGAGGCGACAGGTGCGCGCATGGTTGTGCGTTCTTTGTCCGCACCTCTCAAGCAAATTGCTGAAAACGCTGGTCTTGAAGGTGGCGTTGTCGTTGAAAAAGTCAAGGCGTTGAAGGGCAATGAAGGCCTTAATGCTGCAACTGGCGAATACACCGACTTGGTCAAACTTGGCGTTATCGATGCCGCAAAAGTAACGCGCTCTGCGTTGCAAAATGCTGCATCAATTGCGGCACTGTTCTTGACAACCGAAGCAGTCATTGCTGACAAGCCAGAAGAGAGCGCGCCAGCAATGCCAGGCGGCGGAATGGAAGATTACTAAGTCGCCAAACTTAAGGTTTAACTAGTTGCCGTTTTGCTCACGCAAAAACTGCTCTACTTCATCCATTAAGTTGCTCGGGTCGGCCGGCTCGTCCGAGTCGCCTGCAAAATCGAATTGAAGTTGATTGTCGTCAACTTCGTCGTCCAAGCTCATGCCATTGTCGGTCATCGTCTCGAGTCTTTCAACATAGGCAACTAGATCGTCATCATCTTTGACTAGTGAGTCGATCTGTTCTTCATAGCGTTCGATCAAGTTCATGACAGTGGCAAGTGGCGCAGGCGTACCAATTATTTCGCATGCGCGACGCATGAGTGCGAGCGATGCTTTTGGTGATGGCACTTGTGATGCGTACGCCGGCACTGCGGCCCAAAGTGATGCTGACGGTATTGACGACTCGTCGAATGTGTCGTGCAAAACGCTGACGATACCCACTGGTCCTTCGTAGCGCGATCGCTGCAAATCAAAGCGCTCAATGAGGTCAGTGTCAGTGGCTGTGCCGATGATTTGTACTGGTCGACTATGGGGCACATCGGCAAGTAGCGAACCGAGTGTCAACAGAAGCGACGAATTGAAATGTTCGGCAACTGAAATGATTTGCTGTGAGAACAACTTCCAACGCAAACTTGGTTCTGGTCCAAGTGCCAAAATTATGTCGCCACCGGCGCCGTTCACATGCCACAAACCAACTGTTGGCCAAACGATGTTGCGTTTGCCGCCGTCTTTAAGTCGAACGTGCGGTCTCACTGTTGCGTAGTCGGTAAAAGGCTCTGGGTCGATTTCGGCAAGAGCTGTTGCACCCCAACCTTCAATCAAGTTACGCACTGCATTTGATGCTGCGTCTGCTGCGTCGTTCCATCCGGTGAACGCAGTAATCAAAGTTGGATTCTTAAGCGACGGCTTCGACAACCAACGAACATGATCAATCGCGGACATTTGCTATGACGCTATCTAATTTCGCAGGCATCCTGTGCAATACAGATACGCTGATGTCATGGCTTCATCGGTGCCTGTGGAAATCGCTACCCAGGCGACAGAAGAATTGCTAGCCGCGTGTCATCGCCTGATTCCGCAACTATCTTCATCAGCAAAACCGATAACAACCAGCGAATTGGCTGAAATTATCAACTCAGATTCAACTTCGATGTTTGTTGCCCGTGTGGATAACCAAATTGTTGGCCTGTTGACTCTCGCAATTTTTCGAATTCCGACCGCTGTGCGTGCGTGGATTGAAGATGTCGTCGTTGATTCTTCGGCGCGTGGTCACGGCGTCGGCGAGGCGCTAAATATGGCAGCAATCGCCGAAGCGAAGCGCCAAGGGGCAAAAACTGTCGACCTAACTTCGCGGCCCTCCCGCGAAGCGGCGAATCGGTTGTATCAGCGCATTGGTTTTGTTGCGCGCGATACAAATGTTTATCGCTTTGAAGCCTGAAGTCGTATGACTAATTCAAATATTGACGATCAGGGTCGTCCTGAGCCACCTGTTGCGAGCGATGAAGTGTCAACACTGCTCGGCTTTTTAGAATTTCTGCGCGCGACCCTTGAATGGAAGTGTCGTGATTTGGCCTCGACAGGTTTGCAGAAAAAGACTGCTGCTTCATCAATGACACTTGGTGGAATTTTGAAGCACATGGCATACGTCGAGAACCATTGGTTTTCAGATTGGTTGATGGGCCGCGACAAACTCTCACCATGGCGCGAAGTTGATTGGTCGCAAGATCGCGACTGGGACTGGAACTCGGCGGCTAATGACACGCCTGAACAATTGTTAAGACTTTGGCATGACGCCTGTGAGTTGTCGCGGCTTGATGTTGCAACAGCACTAGAAAACGGCGACCTTGGTCAACTTGCAAAACGCACGTGGCCAAATGGTGATTCACCGTCTTTGCGTTGGATTCTCGTGCACATGATCGAAGAATATGCGCGCCACAACGGTCATGCAGATTTGCTTCGCGAAGCAATCGATGGCCAAGTTGGTGAGTAAACCTCTTCATTAAGTAGCGTGATTTAAATTGTGAACAACAAAAATCAACTAACAGCAACAGATAGCGCTGAAGTTGTCGTGCCATGCATCGAGTTAGATCCGACACTTGCATTTTTTACATCAGAACTTGGTTTTCGAGTCGAGATGATCACCCCCGCAGATAACCCCAATACCGCAGTCATTAGTGGTTACGGCGTGCGCTTATGTTTGCGTAGTGGCGGTTCAGGCGAAGGCATCACCGTTCGTTTGAATTCAAATAATCGTGCGACTCAAACTTTGCACGCGCCCAATGGCACAACAATTGAAATCATTAACGCAAGTGCTTATGTTGTTCTGCCTGAGTTGAAAGAATCACTCGTTGTTACTCCTTTAACGAGTGACGCCTCATGGACAGTTGGCCGAGCAGGCATGCGCTATCGAGATTTGATTCCCAGTCGATTGGGCGGTGCGTTCATCGCCTCGCATATTCATATTCCTAAAGGTGGTCCGGTACCTGACTACGTGCACTATCACCGCATCAAATTTCAAATGATTTATTGCAAAAGTGGTTGGGTACGAGTTGTTTATGAAGATCAAGGCGAGTCTTTTGTGATGAACGCTGGTGATTGTGTTTTGCAACCGCCTGAAATTCGCCATCGTGTGCTCGAAAGTTCAGACAACTTGGAAGTCATTGAAATTGGCGCTCCTGCCGAGCACGAAACTTTTGCCGAACATACAATCACTCTGCCGACACCAACATTGCAACCTGATCGTGACTTTGCAGGGCAACGTTTTGTTCGCCATATTGCTGATCAAACACCTTGGCTGCCTTGGCGTCATGCAGGTTTTGAGGCTCGCAACACCGGCATTGATCTTGCAACTTCTGGATACGCCAACGCGATGACTATTCGTGCGAAGAAATCAGCCGTGTTTGCCGAAAGCAAACATCAAAATCAATTGATGTTCAT
This sequence comes from Actinomycetes bacterium, assembly GCA_014190055.1. GTDB lineage: Bacteria > Actinomycetota > Acidimicrobiia > Acidimicrobiales > Ilumatobacteraceae > BACL27. Next base: position 147 of record BJFV01000028.1, on the reverse strand, counting down.
ATTCATTTTGTCGGGCTCGGCAACCATAGAAACTGGCAGCGATCACGAGACTAAACAACTGCAGAGCGGTACATCCGTGACTCTGCCGAGCACGCTCAATTTTAAATTTGAAGCAACTGCTGACGACACTCAGTTTTTGCTGGTTGA
>BJFV01000027.1 GCA_014190055.1 Actinomycetes bacterium | reverse complement strand
GACGATGTTCATCCACATGAGAAACGTACAAACTCAACCCCGGTAAACATTCGCCACAGCCCTAACGACCCAATTTTTCGTGTCGATGTTCTCGAGCAAGATCCACGCCAGGCAGCGGCGCGCGGCACGACGGCGACTCTGATCGTCTCGAAGAGCGAACTCTATTTTGATTTGCGCCGCACACTGCGACCGACAAAAGCAGCACTTTTGCCAAGACGAACAATCGACCGTCCAGAACTTCGACTAAGCCAGCTCGTTATCGAGATCGTCGACCTATTCAAAACTCGTGATGCAGGTCAGATAATCAGCCCAAAAATCATTATCGCCAACGATCAACTGACTGGCCAATCTCTTGCCGCTTTTGCCGAAGCACCTGGTCGAAGGTTGCCAATTGTTATCGAAACAATCGTTGGCAAACCACGTGCTATTACAAATTCGCATACGGCAATACAACTTGCAGGTATCGCCCACGTTGCACACATCGCCTCGCACGCGGCAGAAGAAGCTTTCAATAATCTGCATGGCGCGAGAATCATCTCGTCTAGTTGGATCACGGTCGTCTGGCCACCTGGTGCCGAAGTCGAAAACTTTCACCAACAAGATGATGACGAACTTGTAAAACAACTCATCGCCGCGTCTATCGGCTCACTTGCCACACTTGTGCTGGCGCCACCGAAAAAGCGTGTGATCGAACAAGTCAAAAAGTCAGAGCCAACTTCACAAACAGCAGAGCCAGCGCAGAATTCAGCGATCGAGCTCGAAGAATTGCGAAAAATCAACCGCGAACTCGTGGAAGAAAATGCGGGGCTACTAGAAAACGCAACATTAACTTTCATGCTCAGTGCACAAAAAGCCGAAGAGCGAGACCGTGCCTACGATCAACTCGCAACATTTCTTTTGATGGACGAAGACAAGAGTTATCTCGACAAAGTTGCAGATGCCGTTGCTTATGCACAGAAAAATCTTGCAAATCTTGTATTCCATAATCGAGCTATCGAATCGGCAAACAATTCGCACCTGATGAACGGTCGTCGCGTGTATTCGAACTTGGTTGAACTAAATAACCTGGCGGCGCGCTTGCAACGTGGCGATTTTGCACCAAATGTTTTCAATATCTATTGCAATCAACAACTGAGCAACTTCGCCGCATCAATTAGCGACGAAGCAGAAAACCGCTACGCACAGGACTATGCGATCGAATGGAAGGGCGTGAATGTTTTGGCGAAACCTCATATTCGCTGTGGCGACGCGCGAATTCACTTTTATCACGACACGACAACAAACGAAATTGTCGTCGCCTATGTAGGTCGTCACCTACGCGACAAAACAACGAACTAGTCGAAACTTATCTTCGCCTGGTTGTGCGTTGCCAAACAGTTTGCGCAACCCCAGAGCCAAGAAATGGTCTGGCCAACCGATAAACAGCACCGGGCACGACAACACTCTTGTTCTTGCGCAAACCGCGTAACGCCGCTTTCACTACATCATCTGGTTCGATCCAGAGCCATTTCGGCACTCGCTCGCGCAAATGAGTGAGCCCCGCCTGCTGATGCAACTCGGTTCGCACATAACCAGGGCAAACTACACAAACTCGTACACCAGATTTGCGAACTTCAAGATTCAAACTTCGACCATAAGAGGTCACGTAACTTTTTGCCGCAGCGTAAAGCGCTGACTTTGGCATCGGGGTGAACGCCGCAATACTCGAGACAATTACGACAGAGCCCATCTTTCGTTGCATCATCTTGGGCACTATCGCCTCGCAGACTTCAACAACACCTGTTGCCAATAATGTATTTAGTTTTGTAATTTCATCGCCAGATGTCGAGCCGACTCGTGCAGCCCGAGTGATGCCTGCGTTTAAAATCAAAAAGTCGACATTGCTTGCTTCGCCAATGACGCTTTGCACGCCAACACTTGTGCTTAGATCAGCAACAACAACTTTTGTATCCGCACCAAAAACTTGAAGTTCACTGGCTAGCGACTCTAAAAGTTCGCGACGACGGGCAACTGCAATTATGTCGTATCCACTTTTTGCCAAAGACTTGGCAAATTCACGACCGATACCCGAAGAAGCGCCGGTAATTAAAGCAAGTTGCCGATTCGACACACTTTGAGCATTGCATGAAAAATGCGTAGGGTAAAGCCATGACTTCATTGCAAACCCCCGAACAAATTTCGCCTGTCTACCAACTTTCAGATCAATACATCGAACAACTTGCCGAAAGCGACCCTGGCCTTGCCACTGCACTCGGTATTGCTGGTCACGACCACGAGATGACTGACTTCAGCCCACGAGGTCATGAACAACGCCACGAGATAACTCGTGCGACTTTAAACAAGTTGAATTCACTCGACACATCAGCAGACCGCGATCGCCTAGCCGCTGGGGTATTGCGAAACTCACTCGAGATGTCGACACTCGAATACGACGCGGGCGAGCATCTGCGATCGATTCGTGTACTTGCGGGCGACGTCGACTCGGCACGGGCGATCTTTGATTTGATGCCCACCGCAACCGCCGATAACTGGAAGACGATTGCCGAAAGAATGCAAGCAGTACCGACTGCATTTGCGGGCATGCGAGAGAGTTGGTCACTTGGTATTTCACGAAATGTTGTGGCACCACGTCGCCAAGCAATCGTTGTGGCAGAGCAACTCGAAACCTGGGCAGGCACGCCAACATCGCCAGGGTTTTTTACTCAGTTTGCCGAGAGTGCAAGCGCCGTAGATGGCGCACCACTCGAAAAGCTGCGGCGTGCCGCGATTGACGCATCGAACTCAATGGCTGAAACAGCAAAGTTTTTGCGCCAAACATATGCCCCAGCAGCCGACCCGCGCAACGGCGTTGGACCAGAACGACACGCACTTGCGCGTCGCCGATTTATGGGTATGAACGTCGACGCAAAAGAAGCATATGAATGGGGCTTTGCCGAAGTGTCTCGTCTCGATGCCGAACTTGTAAAAACTGCAAAAGAGATAAAACCAGGCGCCACTCTTGACGAAGTTCGCCACTTTCTTGACACCGACCCAAGTCACAGCATTGAAGGTGAAGAAAACCTGCGTGAATGGTTGCAGAAGTTGATGGATGACGCGATGTCATTTTTGATTCGCGAGAATCATTTTGATATTCCAAACGAAATACATCGTGTCGAGGCAATGATCTCGCCACCAGGTGGTGCAGCCGCGATGTATTACACACCGCCAAGCGAAGACCTCGTGAGGCCAGGTCGAACTTGGTATCCCGCAAATGGTCGCAAGAGATTTCCACTTTGGAGCGAACCAACAACCGCGTATCACGAGGGAGTACCTGGTCATCACCTGCAAATTGGCATGGCAACGGTCAACTCAGAAAAACTCTCACGCTTTCAGCGCAACGAATTTGTAAGTGGACACGGCGAAGGTTGGGCGCTTTATGCAGAACGATTAATGGATGAATTGGGCTTCTTGGGTAAACCCGAATACCGACTCGGCTATTTATACGCACAAGCATTTCGGGCAGCACGAATCGTCGTCGACATTGGTATGCATTGCGAATTTACAATTCCAAAAGAGTCAAAGTGGCATGCAGGAGAAGCGTGGACTCCAGAGTTGGCTCTTGAGTTTTTGTCGGCGCGGTCTTCAAGCGATGACGCATTCAACAAATCAGAAATCAATCGTTATTTGGGTTGGCCTGCTCAAGCAATCTCATACAAACTCGGTGAGAGAGTTTGGTTGTCGTTGCGCGAAGACGCAAAACGCAAGCACGGTGCAAGTTTTGACTTGCGTGCTTGGCATGCATATGCGCTTGATCTCGGTAACTTGGGCCTTGACTTGTTAAAAACGGAACTCGCCCGTTTTTAACTAAAACTTTTAAGGCAGTACAACTACTTTTGTGCCAGGTTTGGCGTAATTGAAAATAAATTTTGCATCAATTGGGCTCATACGAATGCAACCACTGCCTTGAAACGTGCCGAGTTGGTCTTCGGTCTGCAAAACCTTGTCGTCTTTTGTTGGTATGGCGTGAAAACCAATGTTGCCACCTGCCGGACCTAACGCAAAACGAGTCATGTTGTTGAACCACACACCCTCAAAGTCGAGACTGTACGAACGCAAAGACTGACTGTTGACTCTGTACTCACCAGGCGTCGGCACACCGCGCCGACCCGAGACAGGCATCGAGCGCACGACATTGTTCTGAGCATCAACGACCCAAACCCACTGCAAACTATTTTTGTAAATAACTCTCCGTCCGCTGCCAGATTTATTCGGTAACTGCGGTGGGTTCAAGCGCGAGTACGGCGGAAATCTCAAGGCACGAGTCGGATACTGCGATGCAACTTCGGCTGCAGTCGGCGCTGGTACAACCGTTGAGGTTGGTGTATTCGGATCTGCAACAGTGGTTGAGCCAGCAGTTGGCGTTGTAGTGGTCGTTGAGTCGTTTGTCGCCGCATGTGCAGTTACGCCCGACACTAAAGAAACTGCCACGACTGTGATCGCAAAAAGAATTCGACTAAGCAGTCTCACTTTATTTTTTAAAAAACTTTTTCTTGCTTGATGACTTATTAGATGGAACGCCGACAAGTGGATCATTAATTATCTCGAACCGATTTCCCCAATTACCAACGATGCCTTGCACCATTGCTGCAAACGGCAATGCCAGAACAGCGCCAATCGGTCCAAGTACAGCACCGCCTGCAATCGCAGCACCGAAGGCAACGGCCGCATGCAGTTCAAGAGTTTGTGCTGTGATCTTTGGGGCCAAAAGGAAATTCTCGAGTTGTTGGTACACCGCGATGAACACAATCACAATCAGAGCCTTAAGCGGCGAATCTAAAAACGCCAACAAAACTGGCAATATGCCTGCAAGATATGTGCCGACTACGGGCAAGAATTGCGAAACCAAACCGACCCAAACCGCGAGTGCGACGGGGGCTGGTGTACCGATGGCTTGAAATACGATCCAGTGAAAAAATGCCGATACAACGGCTAGCAAAGCGCGCGAATAAATGTATCCACCTGTTTTTTGAATCGCTAAATTCCACACAGCAAGAATGGTTTTTTGTTTGTCAGCGCTAAGTCGACTGCAGATCACCCGACGTAGGCGAGGCCCATCAGCAATCAAATAAAACGCAAACAAAATTATCGAAAACACTTGCAGTAACCCACTCAATGCACCAAGCGAAACATCAACGACTCGGTCTTGCTGATTTTCAAAAAAGTTTTGCACCGATCCATTCGGATCGCTGATTGATTCGACCCAATCTTGCGCATTAATCGATGTGCCGAGATTGTCGTTGAGAAATTCGACAGTGTCAGTTACATACTGCTCGCGATTGTCGTAAAGGTCTTGAGCCTGGGTCGCCACCAGGGTGCCGATCGCCGCCCCAAACGAAGCAACGGCAACAAAAACACTGACAAGTAATAAGCCCGTCGCTGAACCGCGAGACCAGCCGCGCGCCGCGAGGCGATTTACAGCAGGTTCAATCGCTAGGGCAAAAAATAGCGAGATAAGCAACAAAATGAAGAAGTTTGTCAACTGATGAAACAGTTCGCGAACAACCAGGGTGGCTATGAAACCAACCCAAAACAACAAAATTGCCCGTGGTACCCACTTTGGCATTTTCGCGTTATTAGTCAAGTCATCAGACTCGGCATGACTCATGTCATCTATCGTACTTGTCGATCACATAGACAAATGTCCACTCGAGATGCCACGATATAACGAACCTTTATGAAGATTCTTGGAAAAACAATTTCAGTTGAGCAGATTCGCGAGACCATCGCAACCGAATTGCGCGCCCGCGTTGTCGGACCAAACGCCAGCCAACGCACACACGAAATAATGGAGGCACCAGGAGAGCGTTGGTTCGCCGAAGACCGACCAATTCGACTTGTTCACGGTGACGCTTCAATGTTCATTGGCGGACTGCGAGCATTACTTTTGCAATCGCTGCACCCACTCGCCATGGCCGGCGTTGCGAATTATTCGGACTACAGACAAGATCCATGGGGTCGTCTACAGCGCACTGCTGACTTTTTGGCGGCAACAAGCTTTGGCCCTGCGCATGAAGCGCAACGAATTGTTGACCGAGTCAAAGCGGTTCACGTGAAAGTAAACGGCGTTGCCAGCGATGGCCGAAAATACTCTGCTACCGATCCTCATCTTTTGAAATGGGTACACATCGCTGAAATCGATTCGTTTTTATATACCTACCAAAAATTCAGCAAAGCACCGCTCGACCAAGAAGGTCGTGACGGCTACGTGAAAGACGCCGCGTTTGTCGCTCGTGCAGTCGGTGTAATTGATCCGCCAGAAACCGAAGCCGAATTGCGTGAGATGATTGATTCGTATCGCCCAGAACTTAAGAGCACACGCGAGTCGCGAGATGCGACAAAATACCTTCTGTTCAAACCACCATTGCCCGGTGCAGCGAAAATCGCCTACTGGCTATTGATGGTTGCAACAGTCTCAACGTTGCCAGCATGGACACGAATTCCGTTGCGAGTTGGATATTTGCCAATCATTGAACAAGTGATTTTTCGACCACTTGGCTATCTAATGACTAGTGCGATCCGTTGGATAACAAGCACGCCAATTGATAAATCAAGTAACTCGTGAAGAAGTTTCGGTAATCTCGAGATATTTTTTTGACGACACCAAGTCACGAATTCTTGCGAACCCATCAAAAACTTCAACATAGCTAGTTGCCAACGGCGAAACTGCCAATCTGATGCAATCAGGCTGGCGATAGTCACCAATGACATTCGCAAAAATTCTCATGGCTTCAGAGATCTGTCGGGCATGTTCATGACGCACAGAGATATGTCCGCCACGGCGATTGGCATCGCGCGGTGTGACGACAGAAAAACCAAGAGGCGCTAGCCATGCGTCGTGCAGAGCAATCATCAAGTCAGTGCCGATTGCGGCTTTTTTTGCAATTGCCGAAAGACCTGCTCGTTCAATCATCGAAATTGCAGTCTCGACACACCGCATGCCGATAATGCTCGGGCTGGCGATTTGAAAACCTCGCATGTCTTGCGAACGATCAAAACCTTGACCCATTGCAAACTGATCACGTTGGGCAAACCATCCTTGAATCGGCACCTGCAACTCGGATTGCATCGTTTTGCTTACATATAACCACGCAGGCGAACCAGGTCCTGAGTTGCAATATTTGTAAGTGCACCCGACGGCCAAATCAACTCTGTCTCGCTCAAATTGCATCGGTACCACACCGACAGCATGACTCGCGTCCCAAACAAAGAGCGCACCCGCGTCGCGCGCGAGTTGAGTCAATTTAGCGACGTCGTGCAATACACCAGACCGATATTGAATAACCGACAATGAAACAAGCGCGACATCGTCATTGAGTGCGGCACTGAGCATTTCTGGTGAGACATATTCTTCGCCTTCATCGTCGTTAATCAACACAAGATTCAAGCCGCGTTGTTTACAGATACCTTCCAAAATGTAACGATCGGTCGGAAAGTTTGCCGTATCGGTGATGACTGTTTTGCGATTTGGTTTGGCATCTACCGCTGCACTGCAAAGTTGATAAAAATTTACGCTCGTCGTATCGACGCAAAGTGTTTGACCTGCCGAGGCACCAAAGGTTGTACGACCGACCAGATCGCCGACGGTTTGTGCTTCGTCGATCCAATCTGACCAACCAGTGACGAGTTTTGCGCCCCACTCATCTCGCAAATAATCTTCGACGACTTTGGCTGTCGCTTTTGGCATACGCCCAAGTGAATTGCCGTCAAGGTAACTGAGTTGGGGGTCCGAAATTACAAACTCACCACGAAAAGCCGACAAAGGGTCTTTGGCGTCAAGTTCTTCGGCGTAACTTCGCGAAGTTAAATCATTTGGCATACGCTCACCGTATATGAATTCTGGGGGAAACACTAAAAAATTCGAACCCTCGCTCACTTATTCGTCCTACTTAAAAATTGACGAGTTATTGCAGTTGCAAAAGCCACGATCGACTGGGCCAGAGCATGACGAAATGCTCTTCATCATCGTTCATCAGACATACGAATTGTGGTTCAAGTGCGTATTGCACGAACTTTCTCGTGCCCAACAATTGCTTGAACTTGGCGACACACATGCTTCATTGCCAGTGTTGGGCCGTGTTCGCACAATCTTCAAAGTTTTAGTCAGTCAAGTTGACATTTTAGAAACGATGACGCCCCTGCAATTCAACTCTTTTCGCGACCGACTTGAAGCAGCCAGTGGCTTTCAGTCAGTTCAATTTCGCGAACTCGAAGCCGTCCTTGGCAGACGTGACCCATCAATGATCGACCATCTCGAGCCAAACAGTGAACCGCAACTTCGAGTTCAGAGTGCGATGAATCGGCCAGCACTATTTGACTCGGTATTGGTGTATCTGGTTAAACGCAACCACAAGATGCCAATTGAAATATTGCAGCGCAATTTTAGTGAGGCTTATTTGGCTAATGAATCAGTGCAAGAGTCATTGGCCGACGCATACCGAAATGATCCTGAAGCGGCAATGCTTCTTGAGCGATTAATCGATATCGACGAAGGTCTTCAAGAGTGGAGATATCGCCATGTGAAAATGGTCGAGCGCACCATCGGCATGAAACACGGCACCGGAGGTTCAAGTGGCGCGGCATATTTGGCCTCAACCTTGTTTAAGCCAATTTTCCCCGACCTTTGGGCGGTTCGTTCGCGCTTCTAGAACTGCGTCTCGCACATACTTAGGTCAGTAGCGTTGTCACCCAATGGGCACCGTTCGTCGTCATGCTTTTGTCGAGTGCAACGCCGACAAAGTTTGGTCGTTCGTTGGTGCACCCGAGCGCTTGCACGAATGGTTTCCGATCACCGAATGTCGCGTCGAAGGCAACAAGCGATGGATAACTTTGGCCGCAGGCATCGTTTTCGAGGAAGACATCGTCACACTCGACCACGATTTGCGCAGATTTCAATACAAAATTGTCAATAACTCACTGATCAAATTTCATCTCGGCACTGTCGATGTAATCCCCGACGGCGATAACAGGTGTCTGGTGATCTACTCAACCGATATGGATCCTGAAGTGTTGGCATTGCCGATTGCTGGCGCAGCAAGTCTCGGATTGGAAAAAGTAAAACAAATGTTCGACGGTAAATAACTATGGGACGCAAAATTTTATTTATTACCACCGACCAGCAACGTTATGATGCGCTCGGTTGCAACGGCGGCACGATTGCGCGCACACCGAATATTGATGCGCTTAGCAAAGCAGGTATCACTTTTGATCGCGCGCACCCACAAAATGTCGTGTGCATGCCATCGCGCAGCACGATGATCACTGGTCAACATGTCAGCACGCACGGCGTATGGATGAACGGCGTTCCACTGCCAGAAGATGCGCCAAGCATTGCCAGCGACCTACGCCGTGCCGGCTATACGACAGCGTTGATCGGTAAGGCACATTTCGAGCCTCTGCTCGATCCATTTTTAAGATTCACCGAAAATCGAATCGGCAATCAACGCAAAACAACTGACAACCCCGATGACCCTCATCGCGGCTTTGACCATATGGAGTTATCGACACATGGTGCAGTCGGGCAACTGCATTACGCAAATTGGATGCGTGACAATCACCGCGAAGCAATCGCTGGTTATTACAGCGTCCTCGATCACGAGTTGCAAGTAAACGCCGAAGGTGGTGGCGACACAAACGCGCCGCAGCTAAAAGTCAATCCAATTCCGGCTGAGTGGTATCACACGAATTGGGTGGCTCAACAAACAATCAACTGGTTGAACTCGCTACCCGCAGATAAAGACTGGTTTTGTTGGATGAGTTTTCCCGATCCGCATCATCCGTGGGATCCACCGGCGTCTGAATTGCATCGCGTTCCGTGGCGCGAAGTCGACCTTCCGGCTGGCTACATCGAAGACAAGTCAAAACGCGAAAAAGTAATCGACGACAAATTGCGCCACTGGCGTGGTTGGTACGACGGAACATTCGTTTCAAATTATGAAGCACCAGCCAAATGGGTTCCAGCGTCAATGACTGCTGATCAAGTTCGCGAAGTAAACGCTTTCACACACGTAGAAAACGAATTGATTGACGACGCAATTGGCGAAGTGCTCAAAGCGATAAATGCACGCGGCTGGTCGAGCGATTTAGACGTCATTTACACGACCGACCACGGTGAGTTTCAGGGCGACTTTGGCTTGTTGTTCAAGGGCCCATATCACGTTGATTCGTTAATGCGTTTGCCTCTGATTTGGCGACCTGCGCCAAGCGCAAAGACTGCCCCAGCGCGTGTGAATGCACCAGTTGGTTTAGTTTCATTGGCTGCAACATTTGCTCACATCGCCGGCATTGAACGACCGAAATATACCGAGGCACCCCGATTGCCAACATCAAACGACGATGCAACAAACCTGGGGCACGAACGCGTGCTTACAGAATGGGACAGCGTGCTCTTCGGCAAGATCGTGCATCTGCGCACGATTTGTCGCAACAACTGGGTTTGCACTGCAGCACTTGACGGCACGATGAACAAATTTGGCGAAGGCGAACTTTACGATTTAACGAACGACCCGTTACAACACGTCAATCGATGGAACGACGATTCAGTAAAGGCGTTGCGCGACGACTTGCTGTCTGACCTATGGGCCAACCTGCCAGCACAAGTGTTGCCACTACGCAATATGGATGCCCCCGTTTAACGATTAATCTTCAAATTATGGAAGTCGGTTTCATTGGCCTCGGCAATATGGGGCTGCCAATGTGCAAACGACTACTTGCGACCCGTGCCCAAGTAAAAGTTTTTGACATTTCGTCACAATGCATCAAGAGCGCTGTTGAAAATGGCGCTTCATCAACTAATTCGGCTGCGGAATGTGCCTCGCAGGTAGATGTTTTATTCACATCTTTACCAAAGCCCGAGAATGTCATCGAAGTCATGATTAAGAATCTTGCACTTCAACAACTCAAGCCAGGTGCAATTTGGGTTGACTTAACAACCAATCGAAAAGAACTCGTCATTGAGCTTGCAAGTAAAGCACCTACGG
>BJFV01000026.1:3724-11094 GCA_014190055.1 Actinomycetes bacterium | reverse complement strand
CGACCGACGACGTAGTAAGCAAAGCCATTTGGATAACCAGCCTCAGCACCGTGAGCCATCGTTTCGGGGTCAAGCATGTACTTGGCGCCGAGAGACCCGATCAATGGCGCGATCGTCGAAGCGACTTGAGTTGCGTTCGCAGACATCAGAGAGCCACCGACTGAGTAGCAACATTTGATGCGGTTGCGCTCGGCTGCGACGTCGCCATTGCATTTCTGTCGGCAAGACTGACAATCATCGCATCTACATCAGATTTAATGTTCGCCAGAGGCAAAACATTTAGTACACCTTGACCGTTGCGAACGACATCAACCAACTGATCACCTTGACATAAGACGACTGCTTTGCCACTGATCACGATATGGGCGGCTGCAATCTCTGTGTCAACATGACTACGCAAATAGTTGAAGACCTCTCGAACAGATTCGAGTTTGATGCCTGCATCAAGTAGCTGTTTGATTACTTTAAGTTCAAGAAGATCTCGATATTCGTAGCTTCGTCGCGAACCGCTACCTTTAGCGTCGCTTAACGAAGGACGAATCAAATTGGTTCGAGCCCAATAATCAAGTTGACGATATGTAATGCCTGCAATTTGCGCAGCCTGACTGCCACTAAAACTTTGTTTCGCCATTGCGACTCCCCAAGATTGAAAACCTCAACGCCCTGCTGTCAGGCTACGGGTAGATAGCGAATTTGGAAATACTTAGCTCTGAAAATCCTCAGGCTTAATTGAGTCAATAAAATCACGAAAATCGTCGATAATTTCTTCGGCGTTATCTGGTGCCGTTGCTGGCACGACCTTACCGACAGCATCAAGCAAATCGTCTTCTGCATAGATAGGTATCCCCGACCGAACGGCTACTGCCACACCGTCTGAAGGACGACAACTAATTGCAATCACTTTCCCCCGCTGCAAGAAGTGCAAGTCAGCAAAGTATGTGTTTTCTTCAACTTTGGTGATGACGAGTTTGACTGGTTGCGCGTCAAGACCCTCGGCAACATTGATCAACAAGTCATGTGTCAATGGCCGATCTGGTTGCAAACCTTCGAGTGCATAGTGAATCGACGACGCTTCAGGTGCACCGATGTAGATCGGCATAATTCTTCGCGAGCCCGACTGCTCGCGCAACATCAACACGGGCGTATTCTGCGGAATTTCGAGTCGAATACCCTCTAACCGCATCTCAATCATTGGCTCAGCGTATCTTCGCGTCTAGAAATAAATTTCTATCGATGATCAACATGATCGCGGGCCTGCGCTGCAATTAAAGCCGCACGCAACTTGGCACCCTGCTCAACTAATTCGGCAAACATCTGCATTGCTTGTTGTCGCGCTTGCGGATTGCGCTGTCGCATCATCGGCACGACACGACTCTCAAACAGAGAAACTTCTTGGTCTGCAGCCGAACGCCAGGCTTTGAGGTGACGCGAATCAATGCCGAGTTCAATGAATCGGGCTGCTGCTTCCAAAATTTGCAAATCAACTTGATCATAAAGATCGGTCGAACCAACACGATGCGCTCGGACAATACCGAACTTCTCAAGTTCTTTGAGTGTCTTCTCGTCAATGTTTGCCGCAGCAAGAATCTCGCTTCTATTAAACGATGCATCGTTTACTTGATCGTCATTTGATTTGAGTTGCGCGATGTTTGATTTCGCACTTGCGACCTCGGGTGCCTTCGAAAGTTTCTTCACACCTGCCGGATGCCCTTGGCCCCGCGGCGCCGGAATATGACCCAAACCTCTTGGTGCAGTGATTTCATCATCTCGCAACATTCCGTCGCTTGTGTCTCCCTCAAGTCGAGTGCGAATAACTTTTAGCGGAAGATAGTTTTCGCGTTGCTCGCGCAAAATAAATTTAAGACGATCTACTTCGGCTTGCGAAAATTTTCTGTAACCAGACGCCGTGCGCTCAGGTTCAATCAAGCCCTGACTTTCAAGAAAGCGAATCTTTGAAATGGTGACATCAGGAAACTCTTCAAGTAAAAGTGCTAGCACTTCCCCGATTGATAGATAGTTGCGAGCCGTGTTCATTTGACCAGATTGTAATTCGTCATGACAAAATGTCTGATTTACTGAACAAAACCATGCGAAATTTGCCTACTTGCAACTCGTCGCCATGCTTGAGCACAAACTCATCGACGCGGGATTGATTGACATAAGTTCCATTTAACGAGCCGAGATCTCGCACGAGAAGCGAATTTGACGTCTTGACGACTTCAGCGTGACGCCTCGACACAGTGATGTCATCAAGCAAAATGTCACTGTCTTGATGTCGACCAATTTGCGTTACATCTTTGCTCAGAGTGAAGCGACTGCCGGTCAAGTCACCAGACCTAATAACTAAAACCGCATGCTCGCCGATTTCACCGAGACGAATTGTGGCATTGTCGCTTGGTCCTGGTAGGTCTTGCAGTGGATCAACCTGTGCGATGACAACCGTCCGCTCGTCGGGCAGGTCTAAAACCGCCCCACAAGATGAGCAAAATGACGAATTCGGCGGGTTTCGATGACCACAGTTATTGCAAAATACATATGACATAAAGCCTCAACCCTCTATCAATTGTCGATATTGATCGGCGTCAATCAAACTCTTCGTTGACACTGAACTTTCAAGTGAGAGTTCGAAAATCCACCCCTCACCGTACGGGTCTGAATTAATTAGTCCCGGCGCCTCAGAAAGCTTTGCATTAGTCAATGAGATTGATCCTTCAATCGGCACATAGATGTCAGAGACGCTCTTCGTGCTCTCAACTTCACAGCAAGCAGAACCGGCAGAAAATTTTTCGCCAACATTAGGCAACTGTACGAACACGACATCACCAAGAGCGTCTTGTGCGTAATCGGTTATTCCAACGCGCGCCGTCGAACCAGACACCAACACCCACTCGTGATCTTTGGAATAAAGACGATCTTCCAAAATCTTCATGACTTAAAGTTAGCCTCGCCTCGACTGTCTGCCAGCATGAAGATTGCGACGAATCTCTGGAATGTACGCAAATGCAGTCGTGTAAGAGAGAATGATGCCTGGGATGGCAAAGAGCCACGCCAAAATCATTACCAAATTTGCTCCCCTGCCGTCGTCAGCAGCCAACAACATCAACGGAACGGCAAACATCAGCAAGAACGTATACCGCTTACCCCAAATGCTGACTGAAAAGCGTTGCATGCCAAAAGCAGTCGCAGTAACCATGACTACAGCCACAGAAATTTCACGCGCCAACACTGCTATCGCAAACCAGAGTGGCATCGATTGATCGATCACGATTGCAAAAACAGCGACAATGAACATACCTCTGTCAACTGTTGGGTCGAACACGGCGCCGAACGAACTCTGCTGGTTGAACCTACGTGCAACCCAACCGTCCACCCAATCTGTTGCGCCGAGCGCACCAAGTAGCCAAGCTGCGCCACCTTTGTCTTCGACTACGAAGAGCAGCCACAAAAACAATGGCAAACAGAAAAGCCGGATCAGAGTTATAAGGTTCGGTACGGTCATAACCCTGTTTGACGACATATGCCGAGCGTACAAGTCGGACAATCCCCTACGCTGATTCTGTGGGTACCACGCTTTTTACAAAGATTATCAACGGTGATATTCCCGGCACTTTTGTCTATCGAGATGAACACTGCGTCGCGTTTATGACTATCAGTCCTATAACCACTGGTCATTCACTTGTGGTGCCGATTAAAGAAGTTGATCAGTGGACAGATCTACCGCAAGAGTTGAATGAGCATCTTTTTAACGTGGCAAAAATCATCGGTCAAGCAGCCAAGCGTGCTTTTGAGTGTGAGCGAATAGCGCTGGTTGTAGCGGGTTACGAGATACCACACTGTCACTTGCATGTGATTCCGAGTAACTCAATGGCCGACCTCGAGTTTGCCAATGCGCGTACAAATGTTGATCGGAAAGAATTAGAACAAGCGGCCGATCGCATCATTGTCGAGTTGCGACGCGCCGACATCGCTGGCGCTGCTGCTACGACTGGCTCGGTCTAATCGACTCGTAGGCTCACTCGAAACAATTTCGTCTGAAGCAACACGCAATAAATTAACTGGCATCGGCGCATTTACCGTCAGCCACTCATCGATTGTTTCCCGCTCGAGAATCACCGGCATTCGGTGATGTATCTCAGCAAGTTTATTTGTTGCCTCAATTGTGATGATCGTGCAAGTTTGTAGCAGCGAGTTATCTGTGTCTTTCCAAGTCGTCCACAGACCGGCAAGTGTCATCACTTGACCATCGCTTCGCGAAATGTAGTGAGCCTGCTTCTTTGGTTTTTTAGTTTCACTAGGCAAAACCTGCCATTCGTAGAAACCTTGAATCGGTATCACACAGCGATTCTTGGTTAGCAGATTTCTGAAGCTTGGTTTTTCTGCAAGTGTTTCACTGCGCGCATTGATCATGCTTGCTGATCGAGTTTTATCTTTCGACCAACTTGGGACGAGACCCCATGTCATAGTGCTGACAACTTTGTGCGAGTCATCTTGAGTTAAGACATAAATCTTGGAGGTTGGTGCAACATTGTGATTCGGCTGCAGTTCGATGCCACTGAACTCGGCACCATACGTTTCTGCGAAGTCCTTACCACTTGCTATCGAATTGAAACGTCCGCACATGTGCTTGTTATTGAATGAGACCGTTCGGGGTTGCAAAGATCCAAACCAAAATCGGTGTAATTATCAAGCCTGGCAGTAATGAACCGAGTCGAATCTTCTTGATTTCGAGCAAGTTGATGCCGATAGCAATGACCGCTAAACCGCCTGCGCTAAATAGTTCAAGTCGCATTCGATCTGTGAGTAACGAGTCAAGAGTTGTACCAAAAGCTGTCAACGAGCCCTGGACAACGAAAACGCTGACACTGCTGAAAATTGCGCCCACACCATAGAGCGCCGCGAAAATGATGGTCATGAAGCCGTCAAGCGTGCCTTTGATGATGTAGAGCTGAGGTGTTTTACCACTTGCATCTTCAATCGCGCCCAAAATAGTTAACGGTCCAACGCAAAACAGAAGTGTCGCTGTTACAAAGCCGTTTACAAACGAACTCTCGGCGGCCTCTTTTGCGAACTTTCGACGCAGAAACTCGCCAATATTTGCGAGACGGTCTTCAAGTTTCAGAAGTTCGCCAACTATGCCACCAAGCACCATGCCGACTAGCGGAAACACGATGTTGTCAGTATCAATTACATCACGTAAACCAATAGCCAAAGTTGTGAGGCCAATTACTTGAACGATTATTACTCGAATTCGCTCGGGTATCTTGTCGCCAATCAGCAAACCCAAGACTCCGCCACCTAAAACGGTGAGAGTATTGATTATGGTGCCAAGACCACGCATTAGTTGATTTTCTAACCGACTGGAGTCAACGGCGACTTGCCGTTAGCGATGGCAACTGCGTTGTTCGCTGCGAGCATCGCCATTGCATCTCGAGTTTCAGTTGTTGCAGAACCCAAGTGCGGAATCAGCACGACATCGTCGCGATCTAACAGACCTTCGTTGATTTTGGGCTCAAACTCAAACACATCAAGTCCGGCGCCGGCAATTT
Organism: Actinomycetes bacterium; assembly: GCA_014190055.1. GTDB lineage: Bacteria > Actinomycetota > Acidimicrobiia > Acidimicrobiales > Ilumatobacteraceae > BACL27. Next base: position 5,548 of record BJFV01000026.1, on the reverse strand, counting down.
CTCTTGCTTTCAAGGCGTCGACAAGAGCTTGTTCGTCAACAATTGGTCCACGCGCAGTATTGACCAAATACGCGGTCGGTTTCATCTTCTTAAATTGAGATGCACCAATTAGATGGTGAGTGCTCTCATTTGACGGGCAGTGAATCGAAACCACATCACTCTCAGACAAAAGTTCGTCAAGCGAAACCTTTTTTGCACCTAGTTCATTTGCAATTTTTGAATCAATTTCACTTCGCGAGTAGTAGATCACAGACATTCCGCAGGCTTTGGCTCGGCGTGCAGTTGCGATGCCGATTGCGCCCATGCCTATAACACCTAAAACACGATTTGTTACACCTGTGCCGAGCATGTAATGCATACCCCACTGCCATGGGGTTTTTGACCTGATAACTCGCTCGCCTTCAGCCAAACGTCTTGTCACCATCAAGATCAATGCCAATGCAATATCTGCGGTCGCATCTGTCAAAACTCCCGGGGTGTTCGTAACTGTGACTCCCCGAGTTTTGCAAGCCGCCACATCAATGTTGTTGTAGCCGACTGCGACGTTGCAGACAGCCTTTAGTTGTGAACCGGCCGCATCAAGTAGTTCGTTGTCGACTTTCTCGGTCAGTAAAGTCACGAGAATATCTGCACCCTGAACTTGCTTAAGCAATTCTTGGCGGGTCATCGCCGTGTCTTGAGACCATGCCTGAGGATTAAACCCGGCTTTGTGCAAAACCTCTAGTCCGGCATTCGGTATTTTGCCGGTGACGACAATCTTGCTCACTTCGATGAGACCCAAGCAGCCAGTTTTGACAGACCCTTTTCGATCTTCTCGTTGTCGATGCCGCTGTAAGCCAGTCGGATGTAGTTTCCTTTTTCGTCTGCTGCCGGACGACCAAAATGTCTGCGAGTACAAAACGACATGCCCGAGTTGTGAAGCGCGTCAAGTGCAAACTCGCCAACATCTGTGTGCCCAGTACGAGACATTGTTTCTGAAACTTCGGGGAATACATAGAACGCGCTATTCGGTGTGTGCACTCGCATGCCCGAAACTTTGTTGATGCCAGCAATGGTCGCATCTCTACGCGACTTGAGAACTCGAACTAAATCATTCGCGCCTGACTGATCACCATTAATTGCCTCAACACCAGCCCATTGCACGAATTGTGCAGTACAACTCTCTTCGTTTGTGTTTAGTTTCGAGATGCGGTCGACGATTTCGCGAGGTCCGATTGCTGCACCAAGTCGCCAACCGGTCATCGCAAACTTCTTCGAAAAGGTGTACAAAATGACGGTTCGATCTTGCATGCCAGCCAAAGAAATGATGCTCTTGCTTTCACCTGCATAACGAATATCGAAATACGCCTCATCTGACAGCACCCACAAATTGTGTTTGTTTGCCAAGTCAGCCAGTGCCTGACGCTCAGCGTCAGTCATTTCAGCAGCCAGCGGATTTTGTTGGTCGTTAAGAATCAACGCCTTCGTCTTGTTATTTATCTTCGATTTCAAATAGTCCAAATCAATTTGAAAGCCGTTTGGGGTGTCGAGATATCGATACGGCACGGCAATGCCGTCATTGAATTCGATTTGGCTCTCGTAAATAGGAAACCCGGGGTTCGGATACAAAACTTCATCTCCAGGATTCATCACCGCACGCAAGAATTTTCCGATAACTGGTTTGCCGCCGGGCTGCACTGCGATGTTCTCTGGAGCAAACACAACATTGCGTTGCTTGCCAAGGCTCTCGGCAAGAGCAAGTCTCAATGGTGCAATGCCTGCGTTGGGACAATATCCAGTTTTACCCTCTGCTACTGCTCGCTGCATCGCTGCAGAAATGTTGGC
>BJFV01000026.1:0-2964 GCA_014190055.1 Actinomycetes bacterium | reverse complement strand
TACAACCTAGTCGGGCTGGCGGGATTTGAACCCACGACCTCTTGTCCCCCAGACAAGCACGCTAACCAAGCTGCGCCACAGCCCGCATTTCAAATTTCAACGACTGTCAAGGTATCTCAGATAAACAGCGACACAACTCGCCACGCCAAATAACCGACCAAAAGCGCGACAAGCAACTTGAAATGCCAGGGAACCTTCTCGTCTTCACCGTTTGATTTAGCAAGACCTTTGAGGTCAAGCGTCTTTGAAGTGACCGGTCGATCTAGAGGTTTCCCATTGATTGTGAACTCTGCGATTTCTCGTCCGCACTTTGGACATTTGCCCTCGAGAGTTAGAGCATTTGGTACGAAATATTTGGCGCACTCTTGACACCAAGGCATAGCTGTTTACTCTGCCCGCTTTCGCACGCGAATTTTGATCGGCACCGAACCAAACTCGAAACCTTCACGGATTGAACGCTCGAGATAACGCAAATATGTTTGCGGCAACTCTTTGTTGACAAACAAAGTGAATGTTGGTGGATCAGAGGCACCCTGAAGTGCATAAAGCACTCGCCCGCCGCTTGGTGCAGGTTGTTGCTGCTGAGCGCGAGCGATGACTCGGTTGACATCGCGGGTTGGCACTCGACGGTGATATTGCTCGATTGAATCTTTCAAGACGGGAAGAAGTTTTTGAACTCCTTTGCCGGTCAGTGCACTCATTTTAAGAACCGGCGCATCACCAACGAAAAATAGTTTTCGGCCTATTTCAATGTCGATCTCATCTCGCTGATCGGCGTTGAGAATTTCCCATTTGTTGAGAACGACAACAACGGGGCTGCCCGATGCATCGATGCGTTCGGCGAGTCTCTGATCTTGACTAGTGATGCCTTCTGTTGCATCAATCACGAGCAGGGCGATGTCAGACTCATCTACCGCACGAAGCGCGCGCACGAACGAGTAGTACTCTGTCGATTCATCTACTCGACTGCGACGACGCATACCTGCAGTGTCGACGAAAGTGATCGGACCGTCTGGCGTTTGCACGACCGTATCGATCGAATCGCGAGTCGTGCCTGGCATATCGTGCACAACCGAACGGTCTTGACCTACGAGTCGATTGAAAAGAGTGCTCTTACCAACGTTTGGTCGACCAACGATTGAAACGCGTGGAATGCCGGGGGTGCGGTTGGCGTCGTTGCGATCTTGTCTAATGACTTCTTGGTCGTCACCTTCGCGACGAGGTAGACGCGCCAAGATCTCGTCGAGTACGTCGCCAGCCTTGCGCCCATGAAGTGCTGACACTGGGTATGGATCGCCAAGACCCAGCGACAAGAACTCCCACTTATCAAATTCGCGTTTGTCGGTATCTACTTTGTTCGATACAACAAGAACTTCTTTGCCACTTGTTCGCAACCATTTGGCGATTGCTTGATCATCATCGAGTACACCTGCGGTTGAATCAACCACAAACAAGACAAGATCAGCCTCTTTTACGGCTGCCTCAACCTGACGGCTTACTTTGCTGTCAAGTTCGGAGCCACCTGGCATCCAACCGCCAGTGTCGACGACGTTGAAATGGCGACCTTGCCACTCGACTTGGCGTTCAAAGCGATCGCGCGTAACGCCGGGTTGGTCTTGAACGATTGCAACCTGAGAACCCATAAATCGATTGAACAATGTGCTCTTGCCAACATTTGGCCGACCGATGATGACAACAGTTGCAAGGTTCGATGTCACACTTATCAGTTTACCTTTGCCACTTCAAGGTAATCTTCGAAGCGGTGAATAAGATCGAAAAAATTATTCTCGCATCACCTCGCGGTTTTTGTGCAGGCGTTGAAATGGCGATTAAGGCTCTTGCGTGGATGGTTCGTACATTCGATGCTCCCGTGTACTGCTATCACGAGATCGTTCACAACAAAATCGTGGTTGATCGGTTCAAGAAACTTGGCGTGATCTTTGTCGACGACCTGAGTGAGATACCACTAGGCAAACCAATAATGCTCTCGGCGCATGGTTCTGCCCCTCAAGTCGTGCAGCAAGCGATTGCTAAAGGAAGTTACGTCGTCGATTCGGTGTGCCCGCTAGTGACCAAAGTGCACCATGAAGTCAAGACGCGCGCATCGAAAGGTTTCCACATTGTCTACATCGGCCACGAGGGGCATGAAGAAGCAGTCGGGACGATGGCTGTCGCACCAGATTCGATCACGCGCGTCGAAACACTTGCCGAGGTTGAAGCTTTGCCAAGATTTGATGAGCCTGTAGCAATTTTGGCTCAGACAACGCTTTCACATCGCGATTGGAAAGATGTCGCCGAAGCAGTGAAAGTAAAATTTCCGGAAGTTTGGTCGCCAGGAAAGAGCGACTTGTGCTTTGCAACAACTAATCGCCAAGGTGCATTGATGAAAATTGCAGAACAGTGTGATGCGATCATTGTGATTGGCTCTGATAATTCATCGAACACGCGGGCACTAGAGAAACTTGCTCGTGAAGTCGGGTGCGAAAACGTCTATCGCGTCAACGATGTCTCCGAATTGCCAAAGTCGCTGACAGGCGTAGTCGGCATCACTGCTGGCGCTTCTGCCCCAGAAGAACTCGTTACCCAAATTATTGACCAGCTAGCACCCTCTCAAGGCGTCGAAGAGATAAAAATTGCTCAAGAAGACGAGTACTTTCCTCCACCACGTCATATTCGACAATTGCAGATCGCAATCGAAACTGTAACTACGGTGATGCTTGGCGGCGAACTTACGGGCAGAAAAATTGTCGACGATCGCAAGCTCGCGGCAAGCACCGTTCTTGCACTTTTGGCAAGTTAGTTGCGCGGCGAAGCTCGCTGAGAGGCGCAACTAAAATTGTTGCTAGTTGCGCGGTACTTCGTGCCAGGGCTTGTCGCGATCGACGCGAACATCGCCTGGTAACCCAAGAATTCGTTCACCGAGAATGTTCTTCATCACTTCTGTCGTGCCGCCTTCAATGCTGT
>BJFV01000025.1 GCA_014190055.1 Actinomycetes bacterium | reverse complement strand
CCGGTGTAAAGCGCTCGCATTTCTGCACGCATTTCATTTGGCTCACGCCAGTTATTGTTCGGACCTGCATCAATTTGATTAGCCGAGCAAATGAAAGTTCGATCTTCTACTCGCGCAACGTCGCCCGGATCAGAATGTGCCCAAAAAGAATTTGGTCGTTTAGCGTCATCAAGTTTGGTGAAAGTGCCTGACTTAACTAACTCGCCACAGAGTTTGTCGTATTCGTCTTGAGATCCGTCGCACCAATAAACATCGCGAGGCTGAAGAATTTCGGCCCACTGAGTGACCCAAGCATTTAACTTCGCGTTTGAAGTTTTGCCTGCCATAAAGATTTCCAGGCGCTATGCGCCAGGCGTATCCATGTCGCGCTCAGAACCAAAACGAATTTTTGTCGCGAGACCAGCTGCGTTGAGTGAAAACAAAACTCGCTGCCCTTGTCGCAACATACGAAATATCGAGCCTTCCAAAGCGTCGCTGGCGATGTTGTATTCGCTCAGATCAGTATCACGAATCACTACGCCGTCTCCAGATGATGGGTCGAACGCCTTGATCACGCCTTGCACACCTAGAAAGATAGTTGCCCGTTTAGGTATTTTGCTAGTTGCCCTGAGGTTCTGGGTCACACGACCTGAACGGTTAGTAGCCTTGCGATGTGGCAGTTCTTGAAGAATTTGGGGCGGATGCCCTGCGTCACACCGTGATTGCCTTTCGCGACACGATGAAACGCCATGCGGGCGGCATCAATCGCCTGAATGTGTATCCGGTGCCAGATGGCGACACGGGCACGAATATGTCTCGCACCCTCGATGCAGTTGTCGCCGAACTTGATGGTGCGTCTCCTGAACTCGACACAACTTGCGAAGCAATTAGTCACGGCTCGTTAATGGGTGCGCGCGGAAACAGTGGCGTGATTTTGAGTCAGATATTGCGTGGTTTGTCGTCGACATTGAAAACTGCAAAAAGTTCTGGTGCACCACGAGTCGCTGAAGCGTTGAAAGCGGCATCGGCTGCTGCATACGAAGCAGTTCTTAAACCAATTGAAGGCACGATCTTGACTGTTGTACGTGAAACTGCAGATGCTGCGCAACGTGCGGCTAACGATGGTGCAACTTTGGCGGCAATGTTGCGTGTTGCACGTGCGGCCGGGCAAAAGGCACTCGACAATACTCCTGAATTGTTGCCGGTTTTGAAAGATGCAGGTGTTGTCGACGCCGGTGGCGCAGGTTTTATGCTGTTGCTCGATTCGGCAATACACATTGTCGACGGTGAGCCGCTACCTGAACCCACTTATGACGATGGACCATCAGCTGAGCAACTTGAAAAAGTAGCTCTGCGTCACGCCACTGATGGCTCGGTTGATGTCAGCGAACTGCGTTACGAAGTTATGTTCTTACTTGATCTCGAAGACACAAAGCTTAAGAAATTTAAAAATGCGTGGGGAGAAATTGGTGATTCGATAGTTGTTGTCGGTGGCGACGGAATTTACAACTGTCATATTCATACCAATGACATTGGTGCGGCAATTGAAGCACCGATAACTATTGGTGGTCGACCTTCAAAAATTCGCGTCACAGATTTGTTTGAAGAAGTTGCTGAAGAACACGCATTGCGCGAGGCCAGCCTTGGCGCACCAACTGCCACGAGTGGCAACAGTGCAAGCGATGGCATACGACACGGAGCCACGCAGTCAGCATTGCCGCCAGTGACTTGCGCGGTTGTCGCGGTTGCCAGTGGTGATGGTTTGGCCGAGTTGTTCGGCCAGATGGGTGTGCATGGTGTCGTGACCGGCGGGCAAACGATGAACCCATCGACCCAAGAGTTGCTTGACGCAGTCGAACATATGAACGCCACTCAGGTTGTGATTTTGCCGAACAATAAAAACATCATTCCGGTGGCGAACAAAATTGATGAGTTGACGAAAAAAGATGTGCGTGTCGTGCCGACTTGTTCGATGCCCGAGGCACTTGCAGCACTTGTTGCATACGACCCCGAAGCTTCGGCTGAACACAACGGCTCGCAGATGTCGCGCGCAGCAAGTTCTGTGGCTACGGGCGAAGTCACCCAAGCGATACGCGACACAAATTCTGATGCAGGCCCGGTTAAGGCTGGCGACTTCATTGGTCTGGTGCGGGGTGACGGTGTAGTTGCAGTTGCGGCAACACTTGGCGCAGCGTGCCACGACTTATTGGCAAAACTGATAACGCCGCAACGCGAATTGCTGACGATTATCACGGGAAGTGACGCGACATCGCAGGCAACCGATGCGCTCGTGGCGCACGTTGGGCAGGCTCATCCGCACATTTCGTGCGAAGTGCATTTTGGTGGACAGCCGCTCTACCCATACTTATTTGGTGTTGAATAAAACGAGACCCGTATGACGGGCCAAATCACGTTGCGAGATCTCGCCGCAATTGATGTCGAAGTATTAAAAGGTGTAGGCGAGAAACGCAAAGCAGCGCTCGCTGAATATGGCATCAACAATGTGCTTGAGTTGCTGATGAATTATCCACGCAAGTGGGTCGATCGCACGAACGAAGCGCGGGTCAGCGATCTTGTCGCAGGACAAGAAGCACTCGTGATCGTCGAGGTTCGTAAAGTTTCCAAATTTACGACCAAAAATCGAAAGACGATTGTCAATGTGCAAGTCGGCGACGAATCAGGGCGTTTGACGGCGGTGTTTTTCAATCAACCGTGGCGTGATCGACAACTCAAAGCAGGTTTGCAAGTCGCGATGTTTGGTAAGCCCGATTTGTATCGCGGTGTTCTGCAAATGAGTAATCCACTCGTTGACTTGATCGGCGACCGAACTGGGCGAATAGTGCCGATTTATCCGCAGAGCGAAAAAGTTCAAGTCTCGACCTGGGAGCTAGCAACTTGGGTTGAAAACGCTCTCGAGCGTTGTCGCGAGCGAGGTATTTCTGATCCTTTGCCAAGCGATTTGCGCGAGCGTCTCGAACTTGCAGATCGCACGAGTGCGCTGTGGTCGATTCATTTTCCAGATTCGATGGTCGCCAAACAAAACGCGCGACGCCGGTTGGCTTTTGACGAATTGTTGCGCGTGCAAGTTGTGTTGGTCGGTCGCAAGCGAGCATTCGAACTTGACAACACCGGTATTCGTCACAAAGTCGGCGGCAAGTTGCAACAACGGTTTATTGCGGCGCTGCCATTTGCAATTACGAATGCGCAACAACGCGTGATAAACGAGATTGATCACGATTTAGCCGCACCACACCCGATGCATCGTCTCTTGCAGGGCGATGTCGGTAGCGGTAAGACGGTTGTTGCGGTTTCTGCGATGTTGGCGGCCGTGCAGGGCCGACATCAAGGTGCGCTGATGGCACCGACTGAAGTGCTGGCAGAGCAACATTTTGCCGGCGTCAAAAAACTTCTTGAAGGATTATCGGTGCCTGACGAAAACAATCTTTTCGGTGACCGACAGTTGCGCGTCGAATTGTTGACGAGTCGCATTACTAGCGAGCGTCGCCGTGAATTGTTGCGTGATCTCGCCGATGGCGGTATCGACATTTTGATTGGCACACACGCGTTGATTCAAGAGGGCGTCGAATTCGCATCACTTGGCGTCGTGGTGATTGACGAGCAGCATCGATTTGGTGTTGAGCAACGGGCAGCATTGCGCAACAAGGGCTCGAAAACTGCAAACAGTGTTGTGAATTCGCCAGATGTTTTGGTGATGACAGCCACGCCGATACCGCGAACGGCGGCGATGACTGTGTATGGCGATCTAGATGTAAGTGTGCTTGACGAAATGCCACCAGGACGAACACCAATTAAGACGGCTTGGGTTGCTGGAGAAAAGTCTGAAGCCAAAATGTGGGCCGATATTCGTGAGGCGATTTCTCAGGGTCAGCAGGCGTTTGTTGTTTGCCCGTTGATTGAAGAAAGCGACAAGTTGCAAGTTGCGTCGGCAGAAGACACATTCAAACTTCTTGCCAAGACCGAGTTGAAAGGCTTGAAACTCGGTTTGTTGCACGGGCGAATGTCGTCAAGCGAAAAAGATGAGACGATGAGCGAGTTTCGTGATCGAAAACTTGATGTGCTTGTCGCGACAACTGTCATTGAAGTTGGTGTAGACGTACCGAATGCAACTTGTATGGTCGTTCTTGACGCCGACCGTTTCGGTATCGCACAGTTGCATCAACTCCGTGGTCGTGTCGGTCGCGGTGTGATCGCCTCGCGTTGCTGGCTTGTAACTAGCGACCCTGAAGTTTCTTCGCCTCGTGTCGATGCTTTGGTTGAGTCAACAGATGGCTTTTATCTCGCTGAAGTCGATCTTGAACTGCGTGGTGAAGGCACGATTATGAATACTGCACAAAAGGGCAGAAGTGACTTGAAGCTTGCGTCGTTACGTCGCGACCGCGATTTGATCGAATTGGCACGAACTGCAGCGACCGAATTGATTATTAGCGATCCAACCTTGACGAGCCATAAAGAGATTCGCGATGAAATTGATTTGCTATTGACACCCGATGAAGAAGAGTTCTTGTTTAAGAACTAGTCGCGTTTATTGCTCATCAGGCGCGAGCACAATGTCCCAACGGTCGCGACATTCGCTGCAGCGATACGCAACTACTTCGCCAATTTGCCAAACTCCGTCTTCGGGCGGATGTGTTAACAGATGCGCATTGCCTCCGCAGTCAACACAAATAATCGATTCAGATGGCGTTTCGGCGCGACCCGAAACAAACTCGTCGGGTTCTATCGAGTCATCTGAGTTGTTGCTCACCGCATAATTCAACCACTTGTTCATCGGCTAATTGGTGACTTGAATGAGCGCAAGGTGGCAATAGCGTGTTTGCATGCGAATTGTGGCAGGCGAACTAAGAGGGCGAAAAATTGTTGCCCCACTCGGCGACACAACTCGGCCGACAACCGACATGGCGCGTGAAGCGATCTTTAACGCGCTGACCAGCATGGATGTAATCATTGGCGCACGCGTTTTAGATTTGTTTGCAGGTTCGGGTGCGCTAGGTATCGAGGCGTTATCGCGAGGTGCCGCACATTGCACGTTTATTGAGCGTGATAAAGATGCCTTAGCAAGTTTGCAAGACAACATTAAGAAGCTCGACCTAACTAGTCGCACAACTGTTGTACGTGGAGATGCGATCGCAGGTTTGGCGCGATACACAGATATCGACTTTGTGTTGGCTGATCCGCCATATGACTTTGCAAAATGGCAGCAATTGCTCGACCAAATTTCTGCACCTTTAGTAGTGGCTGAAAGTAGCCGAGAAATCACGGGTGTTTCTGGCTGGGAGTCAACGCGAACCAAAAGATATGGGCGCACCCACGTGACGTATTTGAGGCGAGTACCGTAGGGGATGCGATGAAAGCGATGTTTCCGGGAAGTTTCGACCCAATTCATCTTGGGCATGTCGACATTGTTCGACAAGCAGCAGGGTTGTTTGGCGAAGTTGTCGTCGTGGTGATGCATAATCCAGAAAAACCAGTGGGTATGTTTTCGGTCGCCGAGCGAGTCGAAATGGCGCAAGCTGCGACACGAGATATAAAAGGAGCCTCTGTTGTTGCGGCGTCTGGGCTCGCGGTTGATGCAGCGGCAAAGTTTGGTGCGAATTTCATCGTCAAGAGCGTGCGAAATGCTGCTGATTTTGATGCCGAGGTGCAGATGGCCGACACGAATCGGGTTGTCGGCTCGGTTGAAACTGTCTTGCTTATCGCTCAGCCACAATTCTCATTCATCAGCAGTCGATATGTGCGTGACATTGCTCAAAATGGTGGCAGTGTTTCAGCACTTGTACCTTCGGTTGTTGCTGATGCAATTATTAAAGTTAAAAAGTAAGGGAGAAATATGCCAACCGATGAGTTTGATGATTTTCAAAATTACGACAAGGTCGTAGATTCATTCGACGGCGAAACTGTTCCGGTTGAACTGGGTGATTCAGAAGCGTTTATCACCGAGGCAATTGGTGCAATTTCGAGTGCACCCAATGCGCCGCTTTCAAGTGCCCCAAAAATTAATCGTGAAGAAGTTTTGGGTATGTTGCAAGATGCCCTCGACAGTTTGCCAATTGAGATTCGTGAGGCGCGATGGATGCTTAAAGAGCGCGCAGACTTTCTTGCTAAAACTCAGCGTGAGGCCGACGAAATTTTAGAGGCTGCACGAGTGCAAGCTGAACGAATGGTGCAGCGCACCGAAGTAGTGCGTGCGTCTGAAGCACGAGCACGCCAAGTAATCGAAGCGGCAAATGAAGACTCGCGTCGACTGAAAAGCGAGACCGAAGACTTTTTGGATCGTCGCTTGGGTAGTTTCGAGATCTTGCTCGATCGCTTGACAAAAACAGTTGCCGAAGGCCGAGCTCGTTTATCGATCGTGGCTCAACAACCTGCGCACGAAGTTTCGCTTGACGATACCGCCAGCGGTCTTTTTGATCAAGACGAAGAACTCTAAAAAAAGTTTTGGCATCGCCACTTTTAATTAACATCGCCGAGTTGCTTCGGCGTGCTGGAAGTGTTCGTGAAGTTGATCGACAGATTGAAGCAAGCGAGTTCGACTTTGCTGATTCACGAATTGTCGACGGCTCAAAAGTTGATGTCGCGTTAACACTCGAAGCGCTGACTGACGGCATCGTTGTTCACGGCACGTTGCAGGCAGATTGGCAAGGCGAGTGCCGAAGATGTCTGCGACCGTTGTCTGGTCGAACTGAATCAGAAGTGCAAGAGCTTTATCAAGCAGTGATCAGCGACCCCGATGCATATCCGATAACCGGCGAACAATTAGACCTGCTCGAGATGACTCGTGAAAATGTCTTGCTGTCGGTGCCGCTTGCACCACTCTGTTCAGTCAATTGCCCTGGTCTTTGCCCTCAGTGCGGTGCTGATTTGCAGTCGGCGCCATGTTCGTGTTCGCGCGAGGTGCGCGACGAGCGTTGGGCTGCGCTTGATGCGCTAAAAACCGATGAAAACCAATGAGGCACGAGTAAAACGGTGCAAATGTAGATAGTCTTTCGGGCGTTGTAATAACGAGATTTTTTAGTCAGTCCAGAATTTACGAAAGCCGAGTTTGCGATGGCAGTTCCAAAGAAAAAGAAATCTAAATCCAAAGGTCGCATGCGTCAGGCTGCGAACTGGAAACTCAAGTCGCCAACTTCGAGCTCGTGCCCACGATGTGGCACCGCCAAGCGTCCACACACTGTTTGTGGTTCGTGTGGCTGGTACAAGGGTCGTGTCGCGGTTAACGTCGACGCGAGTTAATTTCGGTCGTCCGCGTCGTTTGTTGTAACGATGCTGCCAATTGCTGTTGATGCCCTCGGGGGCGATAAAGCACCGGGAGAGATAATCGCTGGTGCTCGCGAAGCCGTTGCTGCGGGCATTGATGTAATTCTTGTTGGGCCGCGCGGTTTGGCCGGCTGCGAAGGCTTCGAATTGATCGAAGCGAGTGAAGTAATTGAGATGCACGAAGACGCTGCCAGTTCGGTGCGCAACAAAAAAGATTCAACACTTGTGCGTGCAGCCGAAGCAGTTCGTGACGGTAAAGCCAGCGCAATGATTTCAGCAGGCAACACCGGCGCGACGATGGCATCAGCACTGTTGCGCATGGGTCGCATCGCTGGTGTAAAGCGGCCGGCGATTGCCACGCCGATACCGGCACCGGGCACGACACCTACAGTGCTGCTTGACGCTGGCGCCAATGCTGAAGTCGAGCCAGAGTGGCTTGTGCAATTCGGATTAATGGGCAGTGTTTATGCTGACGCTCGCTTTGGTGTCAAGAATCCACGCGTAGGTTTGCTTTCAATCGGTGAAGAGCCTGGCAAGGGCGACACTTTGCGCAAGCAGGCTTACGAGTTGTTTTCAAACGCCAAGAATTTAAATTTCATCGGCAACGTTGAAGGCCGCGACATCATGACCGACAAAGTTGATGTTGTCGTGACCGACGGCTTCACAGGCAATGTTGCGCTGAAAACTTTAGAGGGCACGATGCGTGGCGTGGTGAAGGCATTGTTCGCCGCAATTAGTGCACCTGAATATAAAGAACACGCCGATGGCATCATGCCTGCGCTATTAAGTTTGTATTCAACTTTTGATCCAGACACATATGGCGGGGCGATTTTGCTTGGTGTTGATGGTGTTTGCATCATCTCGCATGGCTCGTCTGGCTCACGAGCAATGTTGAACGGCATCAAGGTGGCAAAAGAGATGGTTGAAGTCGACATGGTCGGCAAAATTCGCCAAGCCGTGCAAAAATAAAGTTGTGCCTGAATCACTAGAGAGTCTTTCGGCGAAAATTAATTATCAGTTTTCAAACATCGCATTTCTTGAAACTGCGATGCGTCACAGTTCGTGGACTGCAGAAAACGAAGGCTTCGAATCAAATGAGCGCCTCGAGTTCTTGGGTGACTCATTAATCGGGTTCGTAGTTGCCGATGTGATGTATCGGCGTTATCCAGATTTTGATGAAGGCAAGTTAACCGACTTGCGCAAGATCGTTGTGAATTCGACGGCGCTGTCGCGTGTTGCAATCAAATTAGGTTTAGGCGAATACGTATTGCTGGGTCGTGGCGAAGAAGCAGGTGGTGGCCGCTCAAAAACCTCGATTTTGGCAAACGCGCTTGAGGCAGTTTTTGGCGCGGTTTATCTTGATTCAAACTCGCAACGTGCATATGACGTTGCAGCGCGATTGCTAACCGACTCGATCGAAGAGGCGCTGACAGCGCTGAAGCAACTCGACGCGAAGTCGCAACTTCAAGAACTTGCTGCACGTTTAGAACGCCCAATGCCCGAGTATCGCGTGACTGATGAAGGACCCGATCATGCAAAGACGTTTTTTGCTGATGTTTTTTTGGGCGATGACCTTTTAGGTAGCGGTACCGGTCGCTCTAAAAAGGCAGCTGAAGAACTGGCGGCACAACAAGCCTGCGCCAAATTGCAAACGTCCTAGATTTGCGTTGCTAAGGCAAGACCCAAATGCCAGAACTACCAGAAGTTGAAACTGTTCGGCGTGGACTGCAACAAAATGTTGTTGGCCGAAAGATTCTAAAAGTTGAAGTTGGTCGTGAACGAACAGTTCGACGAACGAGTCGTGAGGCGCTGATTGACGGCTTGACGGGAGTGAAAATACTTTCAGCGACTCGCCGTGGCAAATATCTGCTGTGTGATCTTGATTCGGGTCAAAGATTAATGATGCATCTTCGAATGAGCGGTCGGTTGATTATTGCCAAGCCCGGTGAAACGCGACCCGCGCATACACATGTAGTTATGCATCTTGCCAAAGCCGACACGATTGAAAGCGAATTGTGGTTCGTTGACCCACGAACATTTGGTGAAGTCGTCGTATTTGATCCTGACAAAATAAAAACGCAGATGCCGGATTTGGCAAATTTGGGGGTCGACCCTTTGAACGACGAATTTACACCCGAGATATTGCGTGAACTATTCAAAAATCGGCGCGGAAATTTGAAGGCGTTACTGCTGAACCAACACTGCGTTGCGGGGATTGGCAACATTTACGCCGACGAAATTTTGCATCTGGCCAAACTGCGACCCGATCGATTGCCAAGTCGATTGACTGGCGCAACTTTGACGCGGCTTCATTCGGCGATTGTCGAAGTTTTGAACAAAGCCGTGATGGCCGGGGGCAGTACTTTAAAAGACACTCAATACGTTGATTTAGAAGGCCAAACGGGCAACTTTCAAGATGAGCACCGCGTGTATGGGCGGGGTGGTCTGCCGTGTTTGACCTGTGGAAAAGGTCGCATTTTGATGACGGTAGTTGCGGGTCGAACGACCTGTTATTGCTCGGCTTGTCAGCACTGAATTTCAAGCTTGTAGTTGAAAGATGAAGTAATCTCGGCGACGAGATGTTTCTTAAATCATTAACGCTGAAAGGCTTTAAGTCGTTCGCCGACACAACGGTGATGGAGCTCGAGCCAGGCGTGACCGTCGTGGTCGGCCCGAACGGCTCGGGAAAATCGAATGTCGTCGACGCAATTGCCTGGGTTTTGGGTGCTCAAGCGCCGAGTTCTGTGCGAAGTCAAAAAATGGATGATGTGATTTTTGCTGGCACATCAAAGCGCCCCGCTTTAGGTCGGGCCGAAGTTGTTTTGACGATCGATAACTCGGCAGGGCTATTGCCGATTGAGTTTTCTGAGGTCAGTGTGAGTCGTACTTTGTTTCGCAGCGGCGAAAGCGAATATGCGATCAATGGCATCAACTGCCGTCTCTTAGACGTGCAAGATCTGCTTTCTGATGCGGGTGTGGGTCGTCAGCAGCACGTAATTGTTAGTCAAGGACAAATTGATGCCGTGTTGAACGCACGACCCGAAGATCGTCGGGCGATTATTGAAGAAGCCTCGGGAGTGCTGAAACATCGCAAGCGCAAAGAAAAAGCTGAGCGTCGCCTTGAGGGCACTGAAGCAAATTTATTGCGTGCACAAGATCTGCTTCGAGAAGTGCGACGCCAGTTGAGGCCGCTTGAGCGGCAAGCCGATGCTGCACGACGACACGGTGCTGTTGCTGCTGAGTTGCGAAATTTGCAGCTCTACATTGCTGGTCGCGAAATCTCCGCGTTGCGTTCTCGATTAGAAAATTCTGCCGTAAGCAAAGTTGAAGGTGAGGCAAACGAAAAAACTTTGCGCGCCAGACTCGCAAGTCTCGACACTTCAGTCATGGCAGACGAAGCTGAACTCACTGCCCGCGGCGAGTCTGGTGTCAGCGATGACTTAGTTCGCGTTGAGCAATTGTTGGGTCGCGCTCGAGGTCAAATCGCAGTTTTGGCGGAGCGACGACGCTCGGTTGAGCGCGATCGTGGACAGTTGGCTGACTCTGGCGTTATCGCATCGCTCGAAGCAGACGCTGCGACTGCGCGCGAAGAACTTGAGCGTGTTTCGTCTGCACTGTCTGAGTTGTCGAAGCAAGAAGTTGAACTTGCGCGCGATGAAGCGGCGTTAATTGCCGATCAAGCACAAGACGCCCAGTCGGCACAACAAGCGGTGCGCGATGCCGAGTCGGCGCTCGATGCTGCGACAACGACTTATGCAAAAGCTGTTGCTGCATCTGCAGGTGACAACGCTCGAGTAGAAACGCTTCGAGCATCTGTAGCGGCGAATGCTTCGAGTCTCGGCGAACTTGCAAACACGACTGGTGCACTTGGCGCACTTAGCGATTTGATTGAAATTGATGCCGATTGGCAGTCAGCAATACACGCTGGTTTGTCTGATGCATTGAACGCAATGGTGATGTCGGATGCGACATCAGCACGAGAAGCGTTAAACAAATTACAGAAGTCTGACGCGATGGGCGCTGTGCTGTCACTCGGTGACTGGACATCAAAAATTGCGCCGGTTGCCGTGCAGGGTGCTTCTTCGCTGCGGTCATTTGTGCGGGCAAAAGCTGGCGCAACTTCAAACGCTGTGAACTC
>BJFV01000024.1 GCA_014190055.1 Actinomycetes bacterium | reverse complement strand
CGGCGATACCAAGTTCTGCCAATGTTTGACCGACAGCGTTGGCGCTAATTCCGACACGATGCATTGCCGACACCGCATTCGGGGATGCATAACGCACACGCGTATCGGCATCGAGCACGACAACACCATCACCCACTCGCGGTGCAACAGTCGCATCTGCACCACGGCCATCAAACGGAAACAACCCAGTTGAAATCATCTTTGCGAACACTTCAAAGATCGCCAAGTAAGTTCGCTCAAGTTGGCCCGGCTTTCGACCCGTGCGTTGCGACCACTCGCGGGTCAACACGGCGATTATTCGATCATCAAATCTGACTGGAATCGCCATCAAATTGATCGGCTCGGCGATCGTCTCAACTCTGATCTCGCCGGTTGTTACTTTTTCTGACCTGTATGCATCGTCAATCATCACCCGCTCGTTGGGGTCGGCGACAACGCCAACGAGGTCTGTGTCATAAAGCGTCTGACCAGTTGCGGCGCGCACTTGCGCGGCAACGATGAACTGCGAGTCTTGTGTAGGCAAGTAGAGCAACATGTCGGCAAAACAAAAGTCAGCCAACATGCCCCACTCAGAAAGCAGAGAATTTAAATGTTCTAGCGACGACTCATCGAGATTGCTGTGCTCATGTGCAATCTCAACAAGTGTTGGCATAAAAAATTAATTAACTAACTGCCAAAACCCATCTTGCGGTCACCGTTTGGTGCGCCGAACTCAACGAAAGCAATTTTCGCCGAAGGGATTGCGGTCTCTTTGCCACGCTTATCGGTAAGCCAGAGAATCGCAGACTCACCAGCGAGTGCCGCTTCAACGGCCGACTTGGTCTTGCTGATTGACTTGTCGTCGTCTGGCATTTCAAGGGAAATTTCTCGCGTTGCGTGCGAAACGCCGATTCGAATATCCACTATTTGCTTCTTTCTTTTGTTGGGTATGCAACTAACAATTAACTATCTAACACACTAGGCGCTTTGCGTTAGTTAACTTTAAGCGCCGCGCTGAACACTTTCTTTGGTTTCATGTCTTCGGCGATTCGCTTGGCGAGTTGCGCAAAAATCAAACCCACTTCTGACTCTGGTGCAACTGCAGCAATTGGCTTGCCCGTGTCGCCACCTTCACGCAACATCTCGACAAGCGGAATTTGCGCCAACAACGGAACTTTCAATTCGTCCGCAAGCAACTGCCCACCGCCACTGCCAAATAATTCGTAGCGCTGTTTGTCTTCGCCAATGAACCACGACATGTTTTCGATGATGCCACGAACAGGAAGATTTACTTTCGCTGCCATCGCTGCCGACAAACGAGCAACCTTCTGCGCTGCGACTTGCGGAGTCGTAACAACAAGAACTTCAGCACGCGGCAAATACTGACTCAGGCTCAATGCGATATCGCCGGTGCCTGGCGGCATGTCGATTAACAAGAAATCTGGTTCATCCCAGTAGACATCGGTCAAGAATTGTTCGAGGGCCTTGTGCAACATCGGACCGCGCCAAACAACTGCTTGGCCTTCCGGAACAAAGTAACCGATCGAAATGCAACGCACACCCCACGCTTCAGGTGGCAACAACATATTGTCGATCGCAACCGGATCGCGATCAGTGCCCAACATGCGAGGAATCGAGTAACCATAAATATCGGCATCAACTACGCCGACTTTGTGACCCGCAGCAGCCAAAGCAACAGCAAGATTGGTCGTGACGCTGCTTTTGCCAACACCGCCCTTGCCTGATGAAATCAAAATTGGCCGTGTCTTCGAACCGGGTTGAGCAAAAGAGATTTTTCTACCTTCAGAGTGGCCTTGCGCCGGGCTGCTACCCGCAGTTGCCGCCGGATTGCCGTGCACGAGTTCGCGCACTTTGGCACGTTCTTCGTCGTTCATGACACCAAAGTTGAGCGCTACATTTTTTACTCCGTCAAGAGCGCGCAATGCTGTGTTGACTCGTGTTTGAATTTCATTACGTAGTGGACAACCTGCAATCGTCAAGACAACAGTCAGCGAAACATCGCCCGACGACTGAATTTGAACATCGCGCACCATGCCAAGATCAACGATTGAACGATGCAATTCAGGGTCTTGCACTGGGCGCAACGCATCAATAAGTTGGTCGACTTTTGGCAAAGACATCTGGGGGTTGATCCGATCGGGTCGCTAAATAATAAACACTATGGCTATAGGTAGAATATCTCTCGTGAGTCAAAAAGCACCGGCTGCAAGCCAAACTTCTAAGTCAAGTGCCGTGTCTCGCGAGGCGACTAGTCCTTTAAACAACACCGACTTCACCGCCACAGTGTCGGCAATCACATCTGCATTTGGTGACCCAACTCGTCGAGCAATTTACTTGTTCACTCGCGAGTCAAAAAATGGCGTCACGGCGAGCGAAGTTGCCGAAAAATTCGAATTGCATGCGAATGTTGCCCGACATCACCTCGACAAACTTGCCGCTGGCGGATATCTCGAAGTACAGATCTCGCGACAAGATGGCGCGGGCGCTGGTCGCCCATCGAAGATTTACACCGCGACAAACCCGAACCAATCGCTTGAGTTTCCGGTTCGCAGCGATGATTTAGTTTTGTCTCTGCTTGGCAAAGCATTAACTCTGTTGACACCAAAAGAAGCAACTGAGATGGCCGAAGAAGTCGGTCAACAATACGGACGTGCAATGGCAACAAGTCTCACTGGTGATGACATCAACCAAACCCAGCGTTCACTGCGTTCGGCATTGCAGGCCGTCGCCGATGCGCTGACTGCGCACGGTTTTGCCGCACACGCCGACCAGCGCAATAATCAGCTTCGTATTGTCAACAATCACTGTCCGTTCGGCGATCTGGCGATTGAACACCCAGTGATTTGTGCAGTCGACCGCGGCATGGTCAAAGGTATGTTGACCGCTCTTTACGGTGAGACGAACCCAGAACTTTCGTCATCGTTGCCGATGGGCGACACTTTCTGCGCAACAACTATTTAATTCGCTACTCACTTCTTTAAATAGTTTTCAGTCGCCCCAAAATCTTTGTTCTAAAAACGGGTCACCATACATGTGGTAACCATTTTCTTCCCAAAAACCTGGAGCATCGGCCGACATCAGCTCTAATCGGCGCAGCCACTTTGGTGATTTCCAAAAATAAAGTTGTGGAATTAACAGTCGCACTGGCCCACCATGAATTGGATCAATATCTTCGCCTTCATACGCATAGACCACGAGCGAATCATCACGCATGATGTCTGCAAGCGGCAAATTTGCGGTGTAACCATATTCGGCATGCCCCATTACATGCGTCGCGGTGTCAGAAATTTTGGCCCGATCAAACAAATCACGAACGCGCACACCTGTCCACGTCGTGTCGAACTTCGACCACTTTGTGACGCAGTGAATATCAGTAGTCAATTTCGTCGCCGGCATCGCGCGAAGTTCTTCGAACGAAATCGTGAATGGTTTTTCGACAAGTCCGTCAACTGTCAAACTCCACTCGCCTGGCTTATAAGTCGGCACTTCACCAACGTGTAATACCGGAAAGCGATCGGTTAGATATTGGCCTGGTGGAAGACGAGACTTGTCGTAACCTTTGGCCTCTAATTCATCGCGATTACGATCAAAAAATCCCATTGGTTAATTCTGCCTTAAATCTTGTGTAGAAGAACTCTTTCAACTCAAAGATAGATACATTTCTGCTGTGACTATTTATATAGTGCGCCATGCCAAAGCAGGCAAACGCAGTGAATGGCACGACGACGATAATTTGAGGCCGCTTAGCCCAACCGGCTGGAAACAAGCCGAACTAGTCGCCGAGCGTCTAAAAGATCTTTCGATCACCAGCCTGATTTCAAGTCCGGCAACACGATGCTTTCAAACTCTAGAACCGCTGGCCAAGATGACGAAACTCAGTGTGCAGGTCGACAAACGACTGCTTGAACATGGCGACATCGCTGACATGCTCGAAGTCGTGCAAGAAGTTGAAGATTCAGCGGTGCTTTCAAGCCACGGCGACATGATCCCCGAGTTGATCAAAACACTCGAGCGACGCGGAATGGAAGTCAAGTCAAAACCAGATTGGCGCAAAGCCTCGGTCTGGGTCGTCGAGCGCACGAACCGTGGCTTTAAGTCGGCAACTGCCTGGCCACCACCACAAGTCGAAGACTAAAACTTATTTATCGAGTGCGGCGTCGACCTCGGCGACAATCGAATCAACAAAACCTTTTACTTCTGCTGGCGGATTCTTGTCAGCACAAATTGTTAACTGCTCTTTTGCACCTTTTGCATCGTCGTTCAGGCGAAACAGTGTGATGCCCAGAAAACAATGTGCATCGGGATAATTCGGGTCGAGCGCAATTGCACGCTCGAGATCACTCGATGCCGAAGCGAAAGCAAGTTGCTTTACTTCGTCACCCGCGCTGCGAGAAATCAGCACCAGTAGCCAAGCACGATATGTCAAAGCCTCAACATTGTCGGGGTCGACTTCAAGTACTTGTGTATAAAGCTCGATTGCGACTTTTGGATCAACAAAGTTTGTCGCCCTAGCGCGCGAGAGAATCGACGCCGTCGAGTCTTCGATCGAGCCCGCAAGCGAGTCGCCAGCAAGCCTCTGCCCCGATTGTTGCGCCACAAACCAACCAGAAGAACTAGCCACCACAAGAACGATTAACAAAGTGATGAGCGTGCGCCGTAAATTTCGCTTCTTCGGCACATCTGTTGCTGCGACACTCGACTCGGCAACTGACTGCGACTGAGTTGTAGCTTTTTCAATCTGCTTGATTACTGCGGCGGCTCTTGAAACATATTCTTTGCGCAATGACTCGTAATCTTGATCGTCAATGTCGCCAAATTTGTGTTCGCGTTCGAGATCACGCAACGAGTTGAGCAAAAAATCGCGCTGCTCTTGCAGTTCAGCTAGCAATTCTGAACTATTGCTCATCTGATTTTGTGTTCAATGCACGAGCGACGATCTGCTCGTCTTGACTGGTCGGAGACTCGGGTTTATTGCCACGCCACTTAGTGAAAGCCGAATAAAGCAGGAAGATTGAAAAGACAAGCGCGGCTACCGGCAAGGCCCAAACAAGGGCATCAACACCAGTCGCCCGCGGCACCAACAGCACCTCGCCACCAAAACGCTGCTCGATGTAGCTCAATATTTGCTCGTCGGTGCGCAAACCTGCCGAAACTTGGCGCGCAACCTCTGCCCTGATTGACTCTGCCGCTGCGGCACGCGAAACAAAAACACTCTCACCAGAGCAAGTGGGGCACGCCAAAACAGCAGTCAAAGAATCGATGCGATCTTGTTGTGTCTGCGGACCGCCAGTGCGAGTGGCGCCAAATACAAGAAGTACTGCCACGAGCAGAAACATCGCTAACCAAACCGACTTGCGGGTTTTCATGATGTGAAACCGTCTCGCAACTTGTTTACTTGCTCAGACAGCAAACCTGGGCTCAACTCGCCCGTGATGCGCAAACGAACCATTCCATTCGGGTCAATGATCCAAGTTTCAGGCACGCGTGCAACACCGAATGCGACTGCGATTGCGCCGTTGTCATCTTTGACTTTTTGCCAATCACCACCATTTTTATTGAAGAAGTCTCGAACCGCATCCGAACTGTCGTCGTTAATAATTGTGTAGATTTCGGCACCATTCAAATTCGACGCTTCAGAGTTCGCAAAATCAACCAACAAGTCATGCTCATTAATACACGGCACACAAGTTGAGTTAAAAAAGTTCAGCACGACCCACGAGCCCTTGCGACGCTCTAAAACGAATTGGGCGCCGTCAATGGTTTCGCTAGTAACAGCCGGTGCCGGTTGTCCGAGAAGTGGAGATCGCGCAACGATGTCTTGATCAGGATCAGCGACGACCAGAACGACAAAGAACATCGCGATAACGATGCCGACGACTGTTGAAACAATTTTGACGAGGTTGTTTGACTTCATGAGGCGGCAACCTCGACAGGTGCGCTTGTTGCATCTGTCGGTTTACGACGGCGACCAGGAAACGCCGCAAGCACTGTGCCGACCGCCATCAGCGCAGTGCCGATCCATAGCCAGATAATCATCGGCTTGATAAACACTTTTATTCGCGCCTCATTGGCATCTTGGCGAACCGGTGGTTCGAGAGTCAGATAAATATCTGTAGTCAACGAAGTGCGCACCGAAGGCGTGCCTACATTCATGCCGATGCGTGTGTATTTAGTTATTGCCGGCGCATAAATCTTTTTGCCGTCGACAAGCACAAGTGCTTTGACGCTGATGCTTCGATCATCGCGAACCTCAACCACATCTTTCAATTCAAAAGTGTGTCCTGAAAAATTCGCTTCAACATTTGCAACCAGCGACAATTCTTGACTCTTGCTGAAACTATTCGAAGCACCCAAGGCGACTGCGATCAAAATCACGCCCAGGTGCACGATCATGCCACCGTTGGCGCGACCGACGAGACCACGCCAACCTTGACGTCGTGTTGCTAAGACAACTTGCCGCAACGCAGCACCAGCCGAAACACCGCCCAAAGTAAAAGTCAAAAGTGGCGCGAGACCATAAGCGCCGAGCAACAAACTCGCGACAAGTGCAACAACGCCACACCATGCCGGCCAAAAAAGCCTCTCACGCAAAGTTTCAGTTGATGCTTTTCGCCACGGCAAAACAGGCGCGATCGCCATCAGTGTCAACAACGCCAAACCTATTGGCATCGAAAGTTTGTCAAAAAACGGTGCACCAACTGCGATCTGGCGATTCTGTAGCGCTTCAATAATCAACGGAAACACGGTGCCTAATAAAACGACGAATGCGAACACTGCAAACAACACATTGTTCGCCAAGAAAGCCGCTTCACGCGACAGAGGTGAGTCGATGACACCAGGGCTGCGAAGTTTGTCGCCGCGCCAACCGATCAAGCCGATTGAAACAACAAGCACCACCGCGAACAACGCCAAGAACCACGAACCGATACTGCTTTCACTAAAAGCATGAACGCTGTTCAACACTCCCGAGCGAGTTAAGAAAGTACCCAAGATCGTCAAACTGAAAGTTGCAACAAGAAGCGAAATATTCCAGACGCGCAACATTCCACGGCGCTCTTGCACCAAAACCGAGTGAATGTATGCGGTGCCCGTGATCCAAGGCAGAAGCGAAGCGTTTTCAACCGGGTCCCATGCCCACACGCCACTCCATCCCAAAACTTCGTAACTCCACCAACTGCCGAGCGCAATGCCAAAAGTTAAAAACCCCCATGCGAAAAGCGACCAGCGACGAGTTGCAACGAGCCAACCCTCACCAACGCGACCCGTAATCAGTGCTGCGATCGCAAATGCGAACGGCACTGTCACACCGACATATCCGAGATACAAAATTGGCGGGTGAAACATCACCAGGATGTGATTCTGCAAAAGAGGGTTCGGGCCAGGGCCGTCGAGCACGCCGGGCGCGCCCGCGGCAAATGGATTCGCTGGAAAGAACGAAACTAAAAAGAAAAACGCTGAGACGACGAACATCACACCAAGCGCCCACGATGCGATGAGGTCTTGCATGCGTTTGCGAACCCAGAACGAAACTGCAGCTGTGTAGCCGGCCAAAACTAAAACCCACATCAAGATCGAACCTTCGAGCGCACTCCAGACTGCGGCGAAGTTATAAAGCGCAGGCGTCGACCATGAACCAACTTTCTGCACATATGCAAGTGAAAAATCGCGAGTGATCATTGCATATTCCATTGCGGCAAACGCACCGACTGCGGCCGCAAACGAGAGCGTTGAAAACCGAGGGATGAGTCGAATTATCTGTTGATCGTTACGGCGCGCACCGGTAAACGCTGCAAATGCACCGAAAACCGCACCGATGAAACCAACTAAAAGAAATGCACGACCTACCGTGCCGCTTATCCCTGCACTTGCGAACATGCCGCGCTCCCAGAAGAGTCAAGACGATCGGCGTTTTTTTCTGCATACTCATTCGAGTGCTTCACTTCGATGCGATTCGACTCGAAAGTACCGTCAATCATGCGACCATGCGCAACAACTGAGATGCATTCTTGAAATACTCCGCCTGGGTCACCTGCGTAAACAACATTTATTGATTTGTCATTGAAAGTCATCACAAAACTGGTTTTGCCACCAGTTTTTTGCAGAGAACCTTGTTCAACTGTGCCCTGCACTCGTAACCGAGTTGACTCTTCACAACCACTGCGAACACCGATCTCGTCAACATTGCAGTAATAGTCGATCGCCGATGTCAAAAACTGAGTGACAATAACAATGCCGCCTAAACCGACCAACGAAAGCAAGACGATCGGCAACCACTTGCGTGGTTTTCTCGATGGTTCTGACGCTCTTGGTGATAAGTCCACTACAACCAGGTCTTATCTTTCTCGTCTACAGATTGTGATGAGTCTTTAGCGCGACGCAGTGTCGCAACCGCAAACATCAAGATTGCGCCAAGCGTCACGATGTAAGAGCCGAAGATGAAGCCAGCGTCTTTCATCTAGTTCACTGATCCTTCAATTTTCCGAGCAGCAATTGCCGCATCAAGACCTTGGCGATTGGCGACATCAACAAGCAACATTGTGCGCTGACGATGCAAGACGAGCCATACGAATACAAGTGTGAAGCCAACGACACCGCTGAACAAAGTGAACAGCATCAGATCATCCATCTTTACATCACCATTCGGATTCAAAACCGTCGCGCCCTGATGCAAACTGCGCCAAAGTACGACACTGAAATGCACGAGCGGAATCTCGAGAACCGCCAACATTGCAACAACTGCCGAACGGCGCGCACGTTGTTCGACAGAACCCTCAAGACGGCGCACAGCGAGATAGCCGACGTATGTCACGAACAGAAACGCAGTAGTCGTCAGGCGTGGATCCCATTGCCAAAACTCGCCCCAGGTCAATCGACCCCACAAACTTCCGGTGATCAACGTGATCGCCATGAACATCACACCTACTTCGGCAGAAGCGCCTGCGAACCGATCAAAACCCATTGAATGTTTTTTGCTGATCAACCAACTCGCTGATGCAACGGCCGTGAAAATAAAAGCAAGATATGCAATCCAGGCTGACGGCACATGCACGTACATAATTCGCACCGATTCGCCCTGCACTACATCTTGCGGGGTCAGAACTAAACCACTAACAACCACCCACGCCATCACCAAAATTGCCAGTGCGCCGATTACTTTTGTCGCGCGCGTGCCAGTCGCCGAGGTGCGTTGCAAAACTTGCGACATTAAAACATCTCTCCACAACTAATTTTCACAAAATTAAAACTATTCATCGATCAGCGACCCAAAAGCTAACGACCCGCCGACACCGAAAACTGCAGCGAACACTGCGAGTAAACCAATCCATGCCCATCCTTCTGAAGTTTGCGCACCGCCACTGCCAAAAGCCGCTTCGGTGGCTCTCGTCGCTGCGATTAACACTGGTGCCACCACCGGCAATAACAACAAAGGAAGCAAAGTTTCGCGACCTTTTGCGCCAGCAGTGAGACCGCCATAAAGAGTACCAACGAAGGCCAATCCGCTTGTTGCGCAAATCACACAAGTGACCAACAACACCAGACCGGTCGCACTTACATCGACCCTATATAAAAGGACTGCGCCGCAGATCAGAACGATCTCGAGCGCAATCAGTTTTATAGCTAGTGCAATTGCCTTGCCGAAAAACACTGCCGATAAATCGATGCCGGCAACTCTCAGCGAATCAAGCGCGCCGTCGGCTGTATCGATCGCAAATGACCGCTGAACAATTATGAACAATGAAAACAAGGTTGCCAACCAAACCAGGCCACCGGCAACACGTTGTAATACGTCGTCATTGTCGAGCGCAAATGCAAACATCACCATCACTAGACCAGCGAATGGCAAAACTTGGTTCGTGACGACACGGCTACGCAATTCAATTTGAATGTCTTTTAAAAATACGGCTGTGACAACTTTGCCTCTGCTGACACGTGTTGATGAATCAGACTTCATGATTCGGTCACCAACCCACCAGCCACCGTCAAAGACCGTGTTGCCAAGTTTCGCGCCCGATCAATTTCGTGGGATGCAAACATCACAGTTGCACCCGCTTCTCGCGCAGCTCGCAATGTCTTATCGAGTTCATCGCGACCTTGCGTGTCAAGACCGGCATGCGGTTCGTCAAGTAACCACAATTGGGCCCTGCGCACGATCAAAGTTGCCAAGGCACAACGTCGCTTCTGCCCCGCCGAAAGATTTGCCACGCGCGTTGCACTCAAGCGATCAGATAATCCCATTATTTGCATCGCGGTCTTCACGTCTTGATTCGACGCACCAATAAGACGCGACCAAAACGACATATTTTCTTCGACCGTCAAATCGTGAAACAAACCATTGGCGTGGCCGAGCAAACCCACTTTGTTGCGCACCGAATAACGATCATTCATCAAGTCGCAACTCAAAACAGTGGCTGAGCCACGAGCAATCGGCAACAAACCCGCACATGTACGCAACAAAGTTGTTTTACCAGCGCCGTTTGGCCCCTGTAATAAAACGATTTCGCCACGTGAAATCTCGAAAGTCGCACCGGCAAGCGCTGGAAAATTGTCGTAGACAACAACCACATCAGAAAAACTGACAACCATCACTCGCCCTTAAATTTGGCAGCACGTTTTTCTAAGAATGCTGCACGACCTTCTTCGACATCTTTGCTCGCCCATGCAAAGTCTCTCGTCCATCGCACGATCTCGTCGATCTCTGGTTCTCGAGACGATGCGTTCAGCGCAGCCTTGTGACCTGCAATCGAAAGTGGCGCAAGCGCAGCGATTTCACGAGCCCAACCGAGCGCCGCGTCTAGATCACCAATTCGATGCACCGCTCCAAGTTGAGCAAGTTCTTCGCCTGAATAATTGCGCGCAGCAAGCAACATCGCCCTGGCAACTGGCCACGAGCACTCACGGGTCAAGCGCTCGACAGTCCAATGATTTACAACTAAACCCAGTCGAGCCGCCGGCACACCAACAACGGCTCGTGCCGTTGCCACACGCAAGTCACAAGAAATTGCAAGTTGCGCACCCGCGCCAAGTGCATGACCATCGATCGCCGCAATTGTCACGCATGGTGAAGTCGCCAATTGCACCAATAATTTATGCAACGCATCAGTGAATTCGACTTCTCGCACTCCCGACAAATCGGCGCCCGAGCAAAAAGTGTTTTCTGCACCTGTCAACACAACGACTCGAGTCGATTGCGCCTCTGCCTGCTTCAGCGCATTTGCCAATTCAGCCAAAGTCTCTTGATCAACTGCGTTCTTGCGTGCAGGTCGGTTGATCGTGGCAATCAGCACCGAATCTTTTGATTCAAGTTTCAACGCCATCGATGAACGCCCCGTAACATAAACACAACGCTATGGATTCTCGCACACAACCCGATAATTCAAACCGTGAGCCAAAACATGCGTCAAATCACGACCCGATTCTCGTCAAACGAGCCTTAATTTCAAATTGGGCCAAGCGCGCTACCAACCTCGGTTATTCACTATTCGGTGTTTCAATGATCGCTGTTATCTGGGGTGTTGTTGTTGATTTCACACCCAACACGAGCCGCGTCGCCACAATTTCACTAATCAGTGGATGCATCGTGCTCGCACCTGCAATTCTCGTGCAGTATTCGGTCAAGGCTGCAGTGCGTGACGAACGCGAAAACGCCTTACAGTCACCAAAAAAATCATGAAAATTCTCTAGATATAGACTTAAGTTATGCACGCAAACACAGAACACCATCCGGCGTTCGAAGAATATTGCGAATGTATTTTTGAGCTCGAAGAAGACAACGTTGAACTAATTCAGGCGCGCATTGCCGAAAGACTAGGCGTCTCTCGCGCTTCAGTTTCAGAAATGATCAAACGAATGGAGGCCGAGGGCCTAATCAATTTGTCTGGTCCGCGAATCGCGCTAACCGAAACAGGTCGAAAACTTGCCGAGGGCATCGTGCGTAAACATCGCCTGGCCGAATGCTTCTTGATCGATGTTCTTGGCCTTTCTTGGTCAACCGC